>CAMOXA010000007.1 GCA_946628745.1 uncultured Verrucomicrobiota bacterium
GCCCTTGCCGCGGCGACGCTTCGGGCTGTAGCCGTAGCCGCCGTAGCCGTAGCCGTACCCGTAGCCGTAGCCGTAGCCGTACCCGTAGCGATGGCGGCTGCCGGGCGAGAACGCCGCGGTGTTGGACACTTCGATATCGTTGACCACCACGCCGAGTATGTTGGCTCCGGCCTCGGTCAGGCTGCGGGAGCAGTATTGAATGGGCTTGAAATGGGTGCGGTCGGGGCAGCACATGATTATGACCGAGTCGACGAGCACCGCGAGCGAGACGACATCGCCGACGAGTCCGTACGGCGGCGAGTCGACGATGACCTTGTCGTAGTTCGCCCTGGCCCAGGCGAAGAACTCCGGCACGATGCTCGAGCCGAAAATCGTAGCCGGCGATACGCCTTCAGGCGGCAGCGAGCAAATGACGTCGAGTCCTTCCACCGTGGTCTTGTTGACGAGTTTCGCGAAGTCCGGCACCTCCCCGCCGTTCGCCTTCTGCAGATTGTGCGAAAAACTGCGCTCTTCGGTAAGCTCGATGCCCCATATTCTCGCGAGACGCGGACGGCGCAGGTCGAAGTCGACATGCAGCACCTTGCGCCCCGCCTGGGCGTACGAAATCGCTATCGATGTCGAGGTGATGGTCTTGCCCTCGCCCGGCTGGGTCGATATCACAAGCACGCATTGCGTCATCGATTCGTACCGCGGCGAATCCAGCAGGTTCCTCAGGCCCGCGACGGCTTCGGAGAACTGGGAATACTTGTCCTCCACGATGAACTTCGCGACGTATTCGCGCTTTTTGTGCCTGACGTGCGGCAACACCGCAAGAACCTTGAGCGCCAGACGCCCTTCGATATCGGAAAGGTTGACTACCGTGTCTTCGAGATTGTCGAGCACAAGCACGAAAAGCACGCCCAGCGCGAGCGACACTACGATGCCGACGCCGAAGATTATAAGCGGCTTCGGCAAGACCTTGTCTGCGCGGGTCGCGACGCTGCCGACCTCTATCTTCTCGTTGTCCCACTCGGCCTCCATCCTGGCCTGCTGCTCCTTCTCGGTCAGCGACTGGAAGAGCGCCACGGCGCTCTTGTATTCCGTCTCCTTCGTGCTGATGGTCGTTTCGGCCTTGTCGATACGCTGCCCGACCGCCGCGAGATCGGCCTGGAGCTGCGCCTGCTTCTGGCGCAGAGACGCGAGCTGGTTGCGCGTGACGGAAAGCGTCGCGACTCCAGCTTCGAGCGCGCGGCCGGTCGCGTCGAGGAAGCGCTGCTTGGCCGCTTCGAGCTCGGCGCTTTTCGCCACCACGTCGGGATGGTCCTCGGTTAGATTGACCAGCAGCGCCGCATATTCAGCCGCGAGTTTCTGGTATGTGGCGTATTCGGTGGCGATCTCCTGCGAACGCGGAACGTTCGACGCGAGCGAGCCGAAACGTTCCGGATCCTTCTGGACCGCGCGGAGTATTTTCTCCCATTCTACGAGCTGGGCTTCGGTCGTTTCCAGCGCGAGTATGTCGGCCGTTGTCTTCGAAAGACCCTGCTGGGTGGTGTCGCGTTGCGACTTGAGCGAGTCGATCTTGTTGGCCGTGCGGAATTCGAGCAGTTCGGTCGCGAGCCTGTCCTTGTCGCGCCTCGTCTTCTCGGTCTGCTGGCTCACGTTGCTCACCGCCTTGTCGCACCGCGCCTTGTTCTCTTCATCCGTAAACGCTATGATGGCCTGGACGTACGCGTTCGCGAGGGCTATCGCCAGGTCGGGGTCTTTCGAACGCATCACTATCGTGATGTTGCGCGAGTTGCGCTCCAGTTCGAGCTGCGAACCGGCCAGCGTCGACATCAGCTCCTCGTCGGACGTGTTGGACTTCTGAAAGTTGTTGCGATAGGTCTCGATGATCTTCTTGACGATCGACTCCGACCGCCATTGCGGCAGACGCGTATTGTATATCTCCGCGTAGTTGTTGCCGAGATCTGGCATCGCCTGGTCGATGACTGTAGCGCCTCTGCTCATGTTCTGGCGTATGTTCATCGTAAACTTGCTGGTCGCTTCGTATATTGTCGGCGAAATCGAATGGACCGCGAAAGACGCGATAAGGCCGATCAGCAGGAAGACGAAGACCGACAGCCACCTTTGGGAGATGACCCTCAGCATGCGGCCGATCGTAATCGTGCCGACAATCGAGTTGTCGTCAGAGCCGGAGCCGCCGCCGTACGAACCGTAAGAACCGTATGAGCCGTAGGCGCCGTATTGTCCGTACGCTCTCTGCGCGCCATAATACATGGGCGAACCCTTGCCGCCGCCATAGTACATCGGCGTACCCTTCGAGCTGCCATAGTACATGGGCGCGCTCTTGCCTCCGCCGTAATAAAGAGGTTTGTCAGCCATCTTCAACCATCTCCTGTTTAATCGTCTTCAGATTTTTCTTCGCTCTTCTTTCGCTGCGGGAAGGCGCTCGCCGAAAGGGCGAAAATCGCGCCAAGCGCCAAGAGCACGTCGGGACGCACCGGTGCGGCGTCGAGAAAGCCTTCTGCAAGCACAAGCGCCACGGACACCACCCCCAGCCCGCAAAGCGGCAGGAACGAGTGCCTGCCGATGGAACCGGCAAGGCGCCAAACATACGTGAAAGCCATGAAAGCGAGCGGCAACAGCAGCGATGCCAGTCCGACTATGCCTCTTTCGGCCAGAATCTGCAGCCATCCGTCAAGAGACGAAACCGGCACGATGCCGCCCCAAAGCCGCCACCATTCCTCGTACCACCATTCGCCGTCCGCCGCCGCGAATCTGAGCCGCAGCGGGAAGTACCCCGCGCCGTCGCCTAGCCACAAATCCCCGCGCCAAGCCTTGAACGCAACCTCCGCGAGCTCCTTGCGGGCTTCCAGGAAATGCTCGGGAAAGAGGGGCGCTCCGTTGATGAACGCGAGCTTCAATTCAGTCAGCTCGGCCGGGACGAAGCAAGTGGCGAACACGACGGGAATGAGCGCCGCGAAGAGAATGCCGACGAAAAACTTCAGGATGTTCGCCGCGCGCGAGTAGAGGCCGATGTATGCCATGCACCCTATCATGACCAGAATCGCCGCGGCGGCGAATGCAAGCGCGACCGGTAGCGGCGAGAAGTAGAAAGCTCCCGCCGCGGTGGATCCCGCCGCGAACGAAAAGACGAGAAGGAGCCTGTTCCATTTGTGCTCGAAAATCCCGGAAAGCGCCACCAGGCTCGCCAGAAAGTACAGGCCGAACGCCGTGCCGGCGAACGACTGCCGGGCGTATCCGCACTTGACCGCGGCGATTGCGGATTCGTTGCCGCAGCGGGTGCAGCATAACGCCGTCAGCGCCGCCAACCCGGCGAGGAGCGAGGATGTGAAAAGAAACGACAGCCTGGCCGACTTGCCCAGCGCATGGCGGCAGCCCTCGACTATGCAAGCCGCCGAGACGACGGTCGCGAACCACGTCTTCCCCTGGCCCGCGACACCGCCCGGCAGCCAATTTACCGGCGGCAGCGCTATGCAGTATTTGTTCGTGTCGAGATCTACGCCGAGACCCGCGCCGGAATTCGCCCAGCGCATCGCCGCGACGACCGTCAAAACGACGAACAGTCCGAACAGCGGATCCGTGAAAATCGCGCGCGCCACTCTCTGCCGCGCCGAGTGAAGCATCTCGCCCGTGTGCCGCGACGGCTCCAGCAACAGCCAAAGTGCCGCCGCCAGGCAAAGCCAAAGCTGAACGGTGGCGGATGTTCCTTCGTCGAAAAAGGGGAATAGGAACAGCGGCGCCACCGCCAAGAGGGCAAGGTGCGCCGCCAACCCGTATTTGGAAATCAGCTTCTGCACTTACAACTTAGTATGTCAGGCTGAAGCCGACAGTCGCGCGCCAGCGATCGTATTCGTTGAGATAGCTGTTGCGGCCCTGGCTGTCGCAGAACTGGTATTCGACACGACCGAAAACGGCGAGCATGCGGTGAATCCTGTAGTTGAGCCCGACGCGGAACGTCCAGTAGTCGAGGTCGTAGTCGTCCATGGAGTACTCGGTGTACTCGTGGGTCTCGCGACGGTAGTTGAAGTCGAGCGTTCCCTTCAGCGTGTTGCGCACGAATCCCTTGCCCGCGCCAAGGCCCATGCTGTAGACCTTGATCGCCGAACCGTATTCGCGTTCGGATGGCTGATAGTAGCTCGCGCCGAGCGCCATGATGTGGAAGGTGTTGTCGTCGTCGACCTGCCAGTCGCCGCTGACCTGGTAGGTCCACCCGTCGATGTCCTTCGTGCCGCTGCCATACTCGAAGCGCGACCAGCCGCCCATGAGTTTGTAGCTGAGCTTCTCGGTGGCGCGCGTGCCTACACCGGCCATGACGGTCCAGCCCTTGGAGTCGCTGGCGACCCTGCGGCCGCGCCTGGACGCATCGTCCCTGCGATAGTAGTCGCGGTTCTTGTTGTTGTCCTGCCAGTACCACTGGTAGTTCGCCGCGAGGAGCAGATCAAGGTAGTTGGAGGCCATATAGCCGACCTCGCCACCCGCATGAGCGCGCTTCCAGCCGTACAGCGAAGCGTACTTGTCAACGTCGTTCTTGTAGTCGAGCAGGTAGTACGAAGCGTTCGCCGCGGCGTGAATGCGCTCGCTCAGACGCCTCTCGAGAACGCCTTCGACATTGAGCTGCTTGCGGTCGCGGCCGATACCGCGTCCGCCGTGGTTGGACATATCGTCATCCTGGGCGATCTGCTCGAATCTTTCGCGGAACATAAAGCGCCAGCCGGGTTCGTCAGGACGCGAATTCTCCCAGTTGAAACCGAGCTGCTCGCCGAAGCTGGACGAATCGAGCTGCGAGGAATAGCGGTTGTACGCGTGGTACGTGTACCAGACTGAACCGTCGACCGTCCAGTTGTCGCCGAGATAGACGAGTTCGAGCCCGGGGTTGACGGACCACTGCGAGCCGGCCTTGCTGTGGCGGCCGGAGTCCACGTTGGAATCATACGTGTAGGAGAACGAGACATAAGGCTTGAGAGTCATGCGCTGGCCGACCTTGATGCCGTTCTCGCGATCCATATCCAATATGTCGCCATACGCGACCGCGACTGCGGCCAGCGATACGGCGGTTGCAAGATACTTCGATTTCATTGCGTTTCTCCTGTTCCTGTCTTTATTCTCAGAACGTCGTCTGGTATTTATACGTGTTCTGATGCCCGTCTTCCTTGTTGCTGTCGACGGCAGTGTCGCTGCCCTTCGAGCCGCCGCCGCGGCGATAGCCCGGGTACGCCGGCAGAGTTCCGTCTGTCTTGGGTATGCGGCTCAGGTCGTGGTCGGTGAAATCGAGCGGCATGGAATCTGTGACGACCGTCGTGCCGATCTTCGAGAACGGCGTGCCCGACCTGCCGGAGCTGTTGACCGCCGCGGCGAGATCGTTGAGCATCGAGCCGGGCACCGCCGGGTCGTTGATCATGCCCGCGATAACGGCGATTTCTTCCATGTCGGGCATCTTGACGTCGTTGGCGACCGCGAGCATCGGCTCGTAGGACTTGTCGCGGCCCTCGCCCAAAGCCGCCGGGAACCAATCGTTCTTGGCCATGTCGCGGGCTTCCTGGGTCGGCAGGGTCTCGATGAGCTGGTCGCGCAGTTCGGCCGGGGTGCCCTTCGACGCACGGATGAACATGAGAATCGCGAACGCGTCGCGGACGCTCTCGCTGTCGTTGCCGGCGTTGCGCTCCTTGATTATCTTCATCGTGTCGAGCGAGACCTGGCGCATCTCGTCGTCTGTAATCGGATTGGCCGGGTCCGCGTCGCGGCTGAAGGTGTCCTCCGCGAGGCGCTCGTTGATTACCGTGAGATATTCCAGCGGAACCGTCGCGAACACTTCGGCGAGAACCGAAGCGAGGCTGGTCTTGTCCGCACTCGCCAGCGCCGCCTTCGCGGCGTTCAGATACTTCGCCCCTTTCTCTGCGTCACTGCCGGGGAACGAGGCGATCGCCGCGTTCACTTTCGCGAGGAACGCCGCCTGGTCGGCCGGCGCAAGCTGTTTCATGACATCCGACATTGCGGCCGCGTCGTTCGCCGCGTCTAGAACCTTCGCGCTGGCGTCGGCAAGCGACATCGCATTCGCCTGAGCCATTGCCATGGCGGCCACCGCCGCAACTCCCATGATGATTCGCTTCATGTTTTCTCCTCTCTGTTTTCTATATCTCTGTTTACGCCCGCCGGGCGCTCTTGTCTACCACAATCTTTCGTACACGTACACGACATCGCCGGGTCTGAGCTGCATATCCTTGTCGATGCGCCCTTCCTTGCCGATCTCGTCGAGATCCACTATCGTCACGGTCCGCTGCCCGTCCTTGTCGCAACGCGTGACCTGCACCCTGCTCTTGTCGGCAAACTGCCGCGTATTGCCCGCCGCCATGAGCGCTTTAGTGACTGTAAGATCCATCGTCGGCGGCATGTTGACCGGCCCGGGGCTGTTCACCTGGCCGAGTACGTTCACCGTGCCATACGGGCTCACGCCGGTCTTCAAATCGAAAGCGGTGAACCTGACGGTGACGAGAGGCTGCTTTATATACTTCTGGTATATCTTGACGAGCTTCTGCTGAAAAGCTTCAATCGTCAAGCCGTCGCAAAGGACGGGCTCCGTCAACAGATACGGCAACGCCACTTCGCCGCGGGAGTCGACCTGCGCCTCCATCTCTACAGGCTTGAGCCCCGTCGAACCGACTTGAACCCACACGCCAACGCCCGGTTTGAGCCGGGGTTTGCCTTCCGGATCCCAATATCGCAGGCCTGTGAGGTCCACAACCTCTTCCTCCTGCGGTGAAACCAGCGAGACTATAGCATCTATGCACCCGCACAAATTCATGCACAGGAGCGCAAGAAACATCATTCTAAGGGACTGTTTACCCATACGAGCGCATATTATACTCTAATTAGCCGCCCGCTGTCAATGGTGATTTTGCGGTTTTCTTCGCCTTTTTGCATGTGAAAACCAACGTGCCAGGCAGAGGCCGGAACGAGAGAGCCGGCGCGCTGCGGCCATTCGACGACGATTACCGCCCCGCGCGAGAGGTAGTCCTCCCAGCCGATGTCCTCGACATCCTCTTCGCCGCCCAGTCTGTACAGATCCATATGGACGAGCAGCGACGGACGCCCCTCCCGCCGCTCGCGCGCGTCATGCTCCTGGACGATGCAGAATGTCGGCGAAGTGACGCGGCCGGGTACGCCCAGCGCCGCCGCGAGCCCCTGCGTGAACGTTGTCTTGCCGGCCCCGAGATCGCCTTCGAGGCATACGACATCCCCCGGGCGCAGCTCTTTGGCGAGTTCGGCCGCGACCGCCCACGTTTCTTCTACAGAATCGACCTCATAGAAGCCCTTCATCTTTCAACTCCTTGAAGCAAAGCTCCAGATATTCATCGCAGAAGGCGGAGGAATGCGGCATCTTCACCAGACTCGGCGGCAGGGTCGACGGCTCCGCGTCGAGTATTCCGCCCGCCGCGCCGCCGCCCACATGCGCGAGCGGACCGGGCTCGCCCTTGAACACGTCGAGATAAGCCCCGGCGAGCCGCCCTTTGGCGAGCGCGTCGACCAGCGCACGCTCGTCGACGGCGTTGCCGCGCCCGACATTCACTACCACGCACCGCCGCGGCAGCAGCGAAATGAGTCCCGGCCCCAGCATGTCGTCCGTGCCGGTGTCGCCCGGCAGCGCCATTATGAGCCAGTCCGCCGTCTTGGCCGACTCGCGCAGCGCCGCGAAATTCTTTCGCGTGAAACCCGACACTTTCACCCCCAGCCCCTCGAGCTTCTCGCCGATCGCCCGGCCTATGCGCCCGTACCCGAGAACGACCGCGCGAGTGCCGGCGACGAGAGAACAGCCCGCGTCTATCGCGGTCCTCGGCCACGTCCGGCGCCACGGCCCGGCGTCCGCCGCCGATATCTCCGGACGGAAGAACCCGTGCGCCCAGGCCAGCATGAAGCCGACCACCGTCTCGGATATGATTCGCCCGTGGAACCCGCCGAAATGCACCTTCACCCCCTTCGGCGCCTCCCGCCATGCGACAAGTTCGCGTCCCGCCCCCGGCGTCGCGAGTACGCGCAGCTTCCCGGCCAAAGCCCACCATTCCCGGCGGAAGCTCCACACTATCGCGTGCGTGGCGCGCGGCAGTTCGCGCAAAAACGCCCTCTCGCCGCGCACCCGCACGATGTCGGCGCCCTGCGGCGCAAGCGAACGCAGAAAGCGAAGCGCCTTCGCGTCGGCGCGAAAGCACTTCTCGGGCCATTCCAGCCAAACCAGATACCGTTCGGCCACTATTCGTCCAGCTTGCCCTTGTACGCCACGCGGCGGACCTTGCCGACCGAGGTGCGTTCGAGCGGCTCCTTCGAAATGACGACTTTTCTGACCCGCTTGTAGTCCGCGAGTTCCGCGCATCTTGTCTGCACCGCCTTCTGCGTCGCCTTTTCGACTTCTTCCCAGGGCGGCATCTTGCCGCCGTTGTTCGCGGCGAACCAGTCTTCGTTCGGATGGGCGATTGCGCCCACCCTTTCGCCCGGCACGCCGCCTTCGGTGTAGCCCACAACTATGATGTCGGCGACGCACGGCTCCTTCGCGATGCAGTTTTCAACCTCTTCAGGATATATGTTCTTGCCTTCGCGGTTGACGATAAGCGCCTTCTTGCGTCCGCGTATCGAGATGATGCCGTTCTCGTCGATGGACGCGAGGTCTCCGGTCTTGAACCATTCGCCGTCGAACGCCTCGTCCGTAGCGGCCTGGTTGTGCCAGTAGCCCCTCATCACGATTTTGCCCTTTATCTGAAGTTCGCCGACGCCGGACTCGTTCTTGTCCGCAAGGCGCACCTCGATGCCGTTGATGGCCTTGCCGATCGCGCCGACCGCGTCCACCTCGGGTCCGCACACGCTCACCACCGGCGAACATTCCGTGAGCCCATATCCTTCGAGGAAGCGTATGTGCATCCTGTTGAAGCCCTTGAGAACATGGTGCGGACACGGCGCGCCGCCGGTTATCATGAACCTCAGCCGCCCGCCGAGCCTCAGCTTGACCATGTGCATGACAGGCCCGCGCAGGCCTATCTTCATCAACATGCTCGCCGCCTTGGACTTTTTAAGCGACTCGTCTATCTTTTCGTATATCTTCTCCGCCAGAAGCGGCACCGCCATCATCACCGACGGCTTCAGCGTCTTTATGTCCTGCACGACCGTGCGCAGCGACTGCATGAAGCATATCTGGGCGCCCATGACCATCGGGCATACGAAATTGGTCGTGAACGAAAACGCGTGAAAGAGCGGCAGAACGACGAAAAACGAGTCTTTCTCGGTTATCTTCGCGCCGAAACACTGCAGCGCCCCCACTATGTCGTGCAGGAAGTTGGAGTGGGTGAGCATCGCGCCCTTCGGCTTGCCGGTCGTCCCGGACGTGTATATGATCGACGCGACGTCCGACGGCTGCGCGTCGTTCTCGTCGTACCACTCCCCGCCGTCGCGTATCATCAGCGACTTGAGCCCCACAACGTCCGCCTGGGCGATCTTGCGCCCGTCGAATATGACGCCGTCGACTATGACGATGCCGCGCAGTTTGGGCAGCTTCGGCGCGATCTCCATCAACATCCTGAGATGCGCCTTGTCGGTCGTCACGACCGTGACCTCCGCGTCTTCGAGAATGTACCGCACTTCTTCGGCGTGCAGTTTCGGATCCACCGGCACGACCGCAACGCCCGCCCCGGCCTGCGCGAGATACGATACCATCCAGTGCGGATGGTTCGGCAGGATTATCGCCGTGTGCTCCTCGCGCGGTTTGAGGCCAAACCGCGTGGCGTAGCCCTCGGCTGTCTCGCGCACGTCCTGCAGAAAGCGGCTCCATGTCTTGAAATGCCATTCCTTGTCTTCGCACCACCTGAGCGCGACATTGTTAGGAATGCGCATTGCACAACCTTCAAGCAAACCTCGAATTGTCATCTGTTTGTCTTCCTATTATACCCAACAAGCACAGGAACACGGTATATTGTAGCATTTACCCCGAACGTAAGTCAACCTGCCGTCAATCGAGAAGCGACCCCAGTTTCATCGCGTGGGACGCTTTCAAAAGCACGATATCGCCCGCCGACACGTCCAGCCGGAATTTCTTCTTGAGGGGCTCGAGCGTCTTGTAGGCCAGATGGCACAGGCATTTCGAACTCGCTTCGCCTACGCCTATCACCAGCGGTATGCCCAGCGACATGGCGTGGGCGAAAACCTTGCGGTGCAGCTCGGCGGACCTCTCGCCCAGCTCGAACATGTCGCCTAGGACCGCCACGCGCTTGCCGTCGCACGGCGTCTTGGCGAAAGTATCCAGCGCGGCGATCATGGCGTCCGGGTTGGCGTTGTACGTGTCGTCGATGTATGTGACGCCGTCTTTCTCGATCTTGCGCCACCTCGCGCCCGGGAGCGAGAACCCGTCCAGCGCGGCGATGCATTTCCCGCGCGTCGCGCCGAGACGCTCCGCGAGCGCGAAGGCGAGGCACGCGTTGGAGAGATTGTGCTCGCCGGGCAGGATGTCTTCGAGCGCGCGCGCCATCCACTCCAGGCGCGGGTCGGCTTCTGTCAGCTCGCCTTTCACCATCGATCGCAGTATGTCCAGCCGCGCGTTCTCGCGCGAGACGACACCGAACCGGGCGGCGCGCGCGAGCAGAACCCCCTTCTCGCGGGCTATACCGTCTTTCGTCCCGAAAAACTCGATGTGCGCGGTGCCGACATTCGTCACAAGTCCGCAATCCGGCTGCGCCGTGTCGCAAAGCCCGGCGATTTCCCCGGGATGGTTGGTGCCCATCTCGAGCACGAGAAAGTCCGCGTCTTTCGGACAGTTCAAGATCGTTATCGGTACGCCTATGTGATTGTTGTAGTTGCCTTCCGTGGCGTGTACCTTGCCGATTGTGGAAAGGAACGCTTTCACAAGCTCCTTTGTCGTCGTCTTCCCGGCCGAGCCTGTTATGCCCACGACTGTCGCCTTGAGCGACCTGCGGTATTCCCGGGCCGCCCGGTTCAGCTCTTCAAAGCCCTCTATCACGCCCGCCGCGCCCTTTTCAAGCGCTTGCGGTATGAACTCGCGCCCGTCGCATTTCTCGCCTTTCAGCGCGACGAACAGCATGCCCGGCTTCACGAGCCTGGAATCGAATGTCGCTCCGGAGAACTCCATGTCAGCTCACCCCGCGCTGCGAATTGCGGTAGAACGCAACGAGCTGCTTGATCTCGTCGAACTGCTCGACGTCGTTTTCGACGCGGTCGAGCGCCTGCGAGCGGTTGAGCCCGTCGCGGTAGATGAAGCGGTGCGCCTCTTTGAGCGCGTGTATGACGTCCTTGGAGAATCCGCGGCGCGTGAGGCCCACGACATTCGGCCCTATGACTTTCATGGACCCTTCCACCATGTCGCCGAGCATGTACGGCGGGAAGTCCTGCCTTATCTTGCACATCCCGCCGACCATCGCGTGGCGGCCCACCGTGCAGAACTGGTGCGAGGCCGAGCACCCGCCGATGATGACATAGTCCTGAAGATGCACGTCGCCCGCGAGCTGCACCGTGTTCGAACAGATGACATGGTTGCCGAGTATGACGCCGTGCGCCGCGTGGCAGTACGCCATGAACAGGCAGTCCGAGCCGATTATCGTCTTCTCGCCGTCCGCCGTCCCGAGATGCACCGTCGCGAACTCGCGTATGACCGTCCTGTCGCCGATTTCGACATAGCTGACGGACCCCTCCTGGTACTTCAGATCCTGCGTTTTCATTCCGATGAGCGCGTAGGGGAATATCTGGCACGACGAGCCTATCGTCGTGTGCCCGTCGACAATCGCCCCCTGCCCGACGGTCGTTCCGTCGCCCAGGCTGACGAACGGCCCTATGTGCGCATACGGGCCTATCTCCACGTCCGCGCCAAGTCTGGCGCCGTCTTCAACGATTGCTGTTGGATGGATTTTCATTTGTGTTGCCTTGTCTGTATTGTCAGAGGTTGCGCTTGACGAACCATGCCGAAAGCGCGAAGCACACGCCGACCGGCAGCCACATCAGGACTTCAGGATGCAGCGCGTACGCCTTCTGGTTGCTCAGCATCAGCATGGCGAAAAGGTAGTACCCGAGCGCGATCGCCAGCGAAATCGCCATGCCGACCGTCGATTCCTTGCGCTGGGCGCGTATGCCGAGCGGTATGCCGACCATGACGAAACACAGCGACGCCATGGCGAACACGAAGCGCTTCGACAGCTCCACCTTCAGTTTCGAGAGCCCTTTGCGGCCCTCCTTGCGCTCCGGCCGCGCGGCCTTTATCTCGGCGCGCTCGCTGCGTATCTTGTCCAGAAGCTCGAAGAACCTGAGGTCCTTGCCTTTCTTGACGTACGTGCCGGACTTTACCTCGATCGGATAGTAGACGTATTCGCCGCGGCCTTGCGCCGATATCTTCTCGTCGACGGGATCGATTGTGAACGAGTACAGTTCGAGCGCCATGTCTTCGCCGTCGCCCGAGGCGAGCGCCTTGTCGGCGTGAATCGTCCTCGTGACGCCCTTCTCGGCGGTGATGGTCGCCGTCACGTCGTAGAGCCAGCGCCCCTCCTTGCGCTTGACGTAGAGCTCGACCCCCGGGAAATCCCGGACCGGCACGCCGGGCTCTATCAAATCGACGGTGTTCTCGACGGACAGCTTCGAGGTGAGCGACCGGCGGATCTCGTGTCCGCGCGGCACAATCTCGTTGTTGATCCACGCGCAAAGCGCCGACGCCGCCAGCGCGAACAGCACCGGCCACTTCATGATCGCCAGCAGATTTATGCCGCACGCGCGCATCGCCGCTATCTCGCTGTCTGCCGAAAGCCGCGAGAACACGAGTACGCTCGACACGAGCAGCGCCAGCGGTATCGTCCACTGCAGCGTCTCCGGAAAGCTCACCGCGGCGAACCTGCCTATCAGCGACGCCGGCATGCCGTCTATAATATACCCGACGATCTGGACGAGAAGCCCGATCGTCAGGACGAAGCTGAGCACCAGAAACGCCAGCACGAAGCTCGACAGGAACGAGCCGAAGACATATCTCTCGATCGCCTTCACGCGCGGCTCCTCAGCCTTTCACCCTCAGCAGGAAATTGTTCTTCTTGCCCTGCCGCAGTATCGCCACGCGCCCGTCGATGAAGTCCGCCTCTTCGATGACGCGCTTGTCGTCGACCTTCGCCCCGTTGAGCGAGAGGCCGCCCTGCGCCGCCATGCGCCTGGCCTCGCCGTTCGATTTGAACATCCCCGCCGCGGCCGCCACCGCCCAGACCGCCTTGCCGGCGACTTCGGCCTTCGCCATCTCGGCGGATTTCACGTCCTTGAATATCGCCTCCAGCTCCGCCGCGCTCTTGCCGGACATGTCGCCGCCGAACAATGTCTGCGTGGCGCCTTGCGCCGTCCGCAGGCCCTCTTCGCCGTGCACGAGCCGCGTCAGTTCCTCCGCGAGAGCCTTCTGCGGAATCCTCGCCTCGGGCCTGGCCTTCATCTGCCGTTCGAGATCGGCTATCTCGTCCAGCGATCTCATCGAAAAGACCTTCAGATAGCGTATCACGTCTGCGTCCGCCGCCCTGAGAAAGTACTGGTACCAGTCGTATACCGATGTCATCTCGCCGTTCATGAACAGCGCGTTGCCCTCGGACTTGCCGAACTTGCGCCCTGTGGAATCGAGGAGCAGCGGGAACGTCAGCCCGTACGCCGTCTTGCCGCGCATGCGGTGCACGAGATCGGTCCCTGCCGTGATGTTGCCCCACTGGTCCGCGCCGCCGACCTCCAGAGTGCACCCGTAGTTGTCGTAAAGGTGCAGGAAGTCGTTGCCTTGCAGAATCTGGTACGAGAACTCCGTGAACGTCAGCGCGCCCTCGCTGGCCTCAAGCCGCTTTTTGACGCTCTCCTTCGCCAGCATCTGCGGCACGCGAAAGTTTATGGCTATGTCGCGCAGGAACTCTATCGCGCTCGTGCCCTTGTACCAGTCGTAGTTGTCGACGAGCGTCGCGGCGTTCGGTCCGTCGAAATCGAGAATCCTGGCGAGATTCTCGCGGATGCCTTTCTTGTTTTCCGCCACTTGCTCGACGGTTAGCATGTTGCGCTCGGCGGACTTTCCGCTCGGGTCGCCGATAAGCCCCGTCGCGCCCCCGACTAGCGCTATGACGCGGTGGCCCGCCTTCTGGAAGCGCCTCAAGACCATGATGGACACGAGATTCCCGGCCTGCAGACTGCGGGCGGACGGGTCGAAACCGCAATAAACGGTCGTCGGCGAATCCAGCGCTTTTTCTATTTCCGGATCCGTCAGAGCCTCAACAAGTCCGCGAGCCTTCAGTTCATCTAGTAGTTTCATAGCCGTATATTGTACCATATGTTGCCGCCGCCGGTCTAGCACGGGCGCGATTTTTTTGCCGGGCCAAAAACGTCGGGCGGGGTCTCCCCCGCCCGATCCTTTAGCCGATGTCGCGGCTTCTCCGCTTCTCGCGGTTATTTGTTCGAGATGTTGAACTTGACCCTGTAGAAACCATCGCCATCGACGACAGGCGTTTCCAGAGTCGTGCCAACCTCGCCTCTCACATATGCGCCCCCGCCAACTACCGTCACATCCGTCCAGGCCGCAGGGGAAAGTGTCTCTGTCGTCTGGAGCTGTGTCATAATCCGGTATGTTCCCGTGAGAGCATCGCCGACAGGCTGCGTCACCTTCACAACACCATCTACGATTTCGATGGAAGGCGTGGGGAGATCCGCGACATCACCGGTGTCCTCATCAAGGACGCCAAGGACGTAGGCGACCGCGTAGGTCATAGAGGAGCCCTCGGCTACAGGATCGTCAAGCGTCTTGCCTGCAGGAAGCGTCACTTCGTCATTGATTATGAAGAAGCCGACATCCGCATTGCCATGTGTCGCCAGACGCGTGAAGATCACATGTTCCTCGGCATCCGCGCCCTGGACAAAAAAGCCGCTGCCTGTAGCCAAAGCCGCGTCATAGTCTCCGCTGATGACCGTCAGAACCACGACATTGCCCGAAACAGAACCCGCTCTTGTCAACGCTTCGGTGAAGACGGTGAACTCGTCAGGCGTACCGCCATCGACCGTAACGGTGTACCGATTCGGCACTACCACATAGATGCCGTCATCCTTGGCCTCAAGGTCAAGCGTATTTCCATTAACCTGAGCGTTGGCGAGATCGTAAACGACAGTTCCGGTGGCATTGGCGACAGCCGTCTGGGCAATTGGAAGTACGCAATCGCCAGGGTTGGTGCTGCGCGTCGTCACAATGTTGCCGATTCTGACGGTGAACGTGCCACCGCCTGTACGCGTGATATTATTCGCAACGGCGAGACCGTCGAAATTATCAATCGTGTTGAGGACATACGTGGCTGCTCTGCAACCAGCCCATCCCACAAGTTTCAAGGTGCCGGGACCTGAGACCTTGCTGAACGTACCAACTTGATCGGAGTTGCCGTTGTTGAACTCGACAACGCTGTTTTCATTGGTACCGACCACGAGTTCGGCCGCAACGGTAGTGGTGCCATTCAGATAGCAGTTGCCTGTTGTACCTGTGAGCACAATCTTGGAGTTAGCGTTACCGTAAGTGTCAAGCGGGAGTGCGGTTGGAGCCGAAAGAGCCCCAATCACGACCGTGCCCTTCCAGGTGGCCTGCTTTGCGTACCACATACTCATTGACGTGCCAGCGCCAGGCTTCGCAGAGTAGGTGATGGTCGGCGTTGCGTCGACGGCAAATGTGAACGCGCCGCTCTCGACTGTAATGGCATAAGGCGGGTTGGTCGTGAATTTGATAAGTCCTGCACCCTTCTTGACAATCTTGCCGGTGCCAAGTGTGCCCGCCAGCGTCACTCCGGCACTTTCGCCGGCATCAACATTGACATTGACTGTAGCGTTGCTGCGGATCCTTATCGGAGCCGCAAGGTTTACATCGCCATCGACATTCAATGTTCCCGTTGCATTCTCAATCCAGTCGAACGTGCCATTGGACGACTGGCCGGAGCCCGTCACCGTGCAGCCTTCGTGGAAGTTGAGCGTGTTGTTGGAGCCTAGCGACCAGCGCGTCGCGCCCATGTCGAGAGTGCCATAGATGTTGGCGGTGAAAGTGCCGGCATATTGGACCGCGTCCGACTCCAGTGCGTTGACAAATGTCGCACCGGCTTCAACCGTGAGCGTTCCATTGAACCAGTTGTCGCCGGGGTCCAGCGTAAGCGAACCGGTCTCGACATCAAGCGTGGAACCGTTGGACTTGTAGTTCGTGAACGAGAAGTAGCCCTGCGTCTTGAGCGTGCCACGAACGTCAAGTGCATCGACCACGACTGCATTCTCCGCCGAATCGCCGCCCACGAACGTGTAGGTCTGACCTGGAGGGACGAACGTAGGATAATTCTCCGTGAAGACGTAGATTGGATCGGCGAACGCGGTAATCGCGCCATTGACTGCCGTGAAGCTCTTTTCAACCGCTTCAGCGTCGCCAATCTTGACAAGCACATTGAGGCCAGAAAGCGTACCGGTGCAAACCTTGAAAGGCGCCTCTGACGAAACTTCCGTACCTGCGGGAAGAACGATTGTGCCGTACAGACCAACATCGCCGTCAATGGAAGGACGCGTCGCCGCAGAAAGGTCGAGCGTACCGGAAACGGAAAGCCCTCCGACAACAGCCATCGTGCCCGTGCCCTTAAGGGCGAGCGTGTTGCCCGCATCAACGACCGCACCCTTGTTCGCGCGGGCGTTGATTGTGAATGTCTTGCCGTTTGCGATTTCAACCGTCGCCGTACCGAGCACCCGCGTCGCCGAGTTGCGGTTGAAGGTGAACGACTCGTCGAACTTGAAGTAGGTGGAAGCGCCTGTCGCGCCAAGTTCGACCTTGCGGTCCGTGCTATCTGTCTTGTTGTCCGTTATGCTGTAGGGGACGCCTTCGGCCTGAAGAACCTTGACCCACATGCCACCGAAGGAGAGAGGCGCGAACTGAGCGTCGGTAGACGCCGTTTTGCCAGCCACATCATAGACAAGCGTCAGTCCTGGCGACGTATAATTATTATGGGCCTGGCCATTCACCTTGCTTGCAAAGGCGTTCCACGGATGACCGCTTGTACCTAAGGTGTACGCATTTCCCTCGACGATTACGCCGTCTGCCGGAACATCGACTACCGTACTGCTGTGGAACAAACTCTCGGTCGCGCGCCATGCGACGCACCCTGCCGAATACGACCACGGCTCGTAATCGGTTCCTGTGTATTCTACCGCTAACGCCGTGAGCGGTAGGGCGAAGAGTGTTGCGGCGGCGAGGCGTCTGAGACTCCTTGCGCGCATAAGTTTAATAGACATGATTGAACCTCATTTCTTGAACATCTCCCCGCGAAGCCAAGACGCCGCAGCACACACGCACTGCAAGCAAACGCCTACCTCACAGTTTGATGCGAGAATATTATCAAAAGTTCCCGCCGATGTCAAGGTCGCCGTCAACATCTTGTCCCTTTGGTGCGACTTTTATTTCTTGCTTTCGCCCTTAGGCTTGATCTTCACGATTCCGTCGTCAAAGCCGACCTGATAGCCGACCTTTTCGCAGACGATTTTCAAAGCTTCGTAGAACTGAATGTTCTTCAGCTTGATCTCGGGAAGCGCCGGAATGCCATCAATGCCATCAGGCCCCATCTCAAGGATGAAATTGAATCCACGCTCTCCCTTCGGTAGTTCCGGGCTGTCGAGTTCAGCGCTGGCGCTGCGAAAGAAAGCAACCGCGTCTATAAGCGTATCCGACGGCTCAAACGACACTTCCGGCAGAACGATTGCCTTCATGCGGCGGCAAACATCTGCGGACTTCGCGTCAAGCTTCGCCCCTCCCGCGTCAGGCTTTGCCTTCTGTGCCGACAGAGCTTTCTGCTGCTTTTGCTCTGGCTTCCTGTCAGGCTGGGCATCCGCCGCGTTCGCGGCGAAGTATGCAGACGCGGAAACGATTAATGCTGTCAGGGCGCGAGACACGAGACGCGGCACACGCCCATTCCCACATTTCCATACTTCCATGTTTTCACAATTCCGCAATTTCATATTCCTCTTGTTCTCCTTTCTTGTCAGTGAAGTATTGCCATAAAACTCTTCGCCGGTTTCTTGTATTTGCCCACAACTTGCCGCGATCGTCCCCCCACACGCCGTCGGACAGCCTGTGGCCGGGCCACTTTTGTACATGCCGTTTTCCCTTTCTGCCAATCTACTGA
>CAMOXA010000008.1 GCA_946628745.1 uncultured Verrucomicrobiota bacterium
CGGATAGAGGTAGTACGTCTTCTTCCCGTCCGGCCCCCTGACCTCGGCTACGTCGGGAGCGTACAGTACGTCGCCGAGGCCGTTCTTGTTCAGCGGCTTGCCGTCCGCTCCGTTCAGCGAGCGGAAGATTACCCCGTCGAAGCGCCACTTGTCGAGATTCTCGACGGGCGCGGACCACACAACCTGGTCGCGTCCGCAGTACTTGTCGCGCAGGCTGTCGTGCGATCCGTACACATACACGCGCATCTTTCCCGGCGCATCAGGATCCTCGAAGACATAAGGCTCTCCGTCCGGGATGTACTCCCAGAGCGGAAGGAACGGATTCGCCGCGTTTGCAGAGAGCGAAATGGCCGCAAGCGCCATCGAAGCGAACAGCGTTCTTGTTTTCATTCCGCACGAGGCGGCGGGCGCCGCGGCGGAAACGACGGGAGTATCATTGATTTTCATACGGATATTATACGCCATCCGCGCCGGTTCATCAATAGCCCTTTCGGGTGACACAGTCCGTTCAGGCCATTGCGGCTCCAGCCTTCACTTTCCGCCCTTCAGCAGGCGGTCCCTGAGATCGGACCAGCGGTAGTAGGGCCAGGAGACCGGCTCCAGCCCGCGAATGTGCATTTCCCGCTCGTTGTACAGGACCTTCGCGAGCACATCGCCCTTGTCGTTGCGATAGAGAACCATCTGGATGTTGGACGCCATCGACATCCACTTCCAGCCGGGGCAGTCCCGCCACGCGTCATTCGATGCCACGCGATCGCCC
Source organism: uncultured Verrucomicrobiota bacterium (assembly GCA_946628745.1). GTDB lineage: Bacteria > Verrucomicrobiota > Kiritimatiellia > RFP12 > UBA1067 > UBA1067. The sequence goes on from CAMOXA010000008.1 coordinate 761, forward strand.
GGCCCCTCAAGTCCGACAAGTCCTGCGAACGGCCAAATGCCAGAGTCGTGTCCGAATCTGAGGTCGGCGGCCGTGCGGTCGTCGGAAATCGCGCCGTCGGCGCACTTTACGAAATCGTCGGCAATGGACTGCGTGCAGGCGACGTGCACGTCGCCGAACTCCGGCGAGTTGGCCATCCCGCCGTACATCTCCATCTCCAGACAGCGGGAGATGGCGGCGATTTCCTCCTTGGTGAAGAAGCGATAAAGGTCGACGCCACCGGTTTCGCTGCGCACGCACTGGCATATCGAGGCGCAGACGAAAAGATCGCGCGCGAACCTGCGCGCGTCATCGACGGCGTCGGGGGACTTGAAAATGCGCGCGACCACGCCGTCGGAACATATTTTGCACTGCGCGCACCTGTCGAAGAACTTCTTGCGTTCGCGGGGAATGCCTTTGTTCACACCGTCCGCCGGACTCAGCCGGTTGACGTACGAGCCGCCCGTCAGACAATCGAAATCCAGCTTGGCGGCAGTCGCTTCCTGGAGGGACATCGTGAAGTTCGCAGCGCTCATGAGCACACGCGGCACGGGCGTCGACTGGCATCTGACGCGGCGCGACTGCTTGAAGATTTCCGGGAACCTCGCGGCCATGCGCCGCGCGAGCATACGGTGTTCCTGTGCGCCGCGCTCGGAAAGCTGTCCTGTCATGCCGGCGTGGACAGTCTCCAGCTTCTTGACTTCTGCAAGCAGCTCCTCGCCCTCGTCCGTGAGCTTGCCGGCCTTGCCGGCGTCTTCAAGCCTGCGGAGAGTGTCCGGCACGTACGAGCCGGTCAGCCTGCGCGAACCGTGCCTGCCGAAATGTCCTATGTAGAACGGGCTGAACCCTTGCGGCGGCGGAGTATCCTCCAGGTCTTCGAATTCGTAGGAATGGTAAACGCTCGCCGTGCGCTCCAGGGCAAGGCGCTCTCCGTCCGCTCCCGGTTCGGCGAACACGATGCCCAGATTGAACGCCGTCGCGCGCACCTTGTTTCGCGCGTGGCGGTTAAGAGTCCAGGGGGCGCCGGTCTTGCGGTTCCATACGACAAGCGCCGTAGAGCCGCCGCCGTCCATGTTCACCGCGTCAGTAACGCCCTCGCGTTTCAGTATCTCGCAAAGGTCGGCAAAGTCCGCGCCATCGCTGTAGCCCGGCTGCCTTCCGTCGACAGCGAGCACGACAAGCCGCCTGCCGCCGTCCGCAAGGCCCAGCGCAGTGCGCGGATGGAGGCCGGGACGAACCGGCGCGACTCCTATCGCGACGCCGTTCGTCATGAGGATGTCGTACGCCGCCGCGACAAAAGCCATGTCGCCCAATCCGGCCGCGCTCTCTCCCGGTTGCAGCTGCGATATCCCGGCGCGTCCGTCGCGGCGGACTGCGAACACCCATTCGCCGCCCTCGGGACGCGACACCTCTTCGCCGGCGGCGACGCACCAACCTATCGGATCGGCCCGGTTTTCGCCCTTGGGCGCAGGGAACGGCTCCCAAGGTGTCGTGTTGAACGCGACTTCCACATTCGCGCCTTCGCGGCGGCGGCGCATCATGAAGTCCGCCGTCGTCTCTAGACGCGTTTCGGCGAGGCACGTGCGGTCTTTGACCTTTTCCAACCGCACGCCCCAGTTTTTCGCGCGCTCTGTGGCGGCGAAACCGATGCCCGGCGTCGTCAGGTCGACCGAAACCACATACGCCTTCATGTTTCGCGGCGATTCGAGGGCGTAAGCCCGAGCCGTCACACCGTCGCGAAGCACGACAGGGCCCTTCCACATGTCGTCGCGCCAGTCGTCGGCGCACGCGACGATGGAAATCAAAACACACAACAGCATGTTTCCATATTTCCACAACCCGCCCTCCGTGGCTTCAGCCCAGGAGGATTCCATGTTTTTACGCTTCCACGATTTCATAACCGTCGCTCCTTTCGTCATACTTGCCCGCGGCATTCCTTTGAACGATGCATATTTTACCATATTTCCGTCTGAGCGGGAACCTGGCGACCCAATTTCACTACCATCCCATAGCGGGATGATTTTTAACGCAGAGATGTTTCGTGGTAGGGTCGCCGTTCCATCGGCGACCGCGGGCGTGACGGACGGCGGTGGAACGCCGTCCCTACCATCCCATAGGGGTGTCAGTCGACAGTGTGCCGGAATGTCTCGCCGCTCTTCATGTCGCGCTCGAAAAGCCGGCCGTTGATTTTGACGCGAAGCTTCCCGCCGACGCCAGCCTTGATGGCGCAGTGCGTGACGGCGCCATCCTTCCACGCGAAGTCCACGGTCCAGTCCCCGCGGGCGCGCAGCCCCTTCACAGAACCTTCGGGCCACGCTCCGGGCAGCGCGGGCAGCAGCTCGATGAATCCGCGATGGCTCTGCATCAGCATCTCGGCGATGCCGGCCGTGCAACCGAAGTTGCCGTCGATCTGAAACGGCGGGTGCGCATCGAAGAGATTGGGATAAGTCCCGCCGCCGCCGTTGGCTCCGCCAGGCGGCGAGAGCTGGTTCTTGATGAGTTTCAATGCGCGGTCGCCGTCCAACAGCCGGGCCCAGAGGCAAACCCTCCATCCCATCGCCCATCCGGTCGAGATGTCGCCGCGATGTTCGAGCGAGACGCGCGCGGCGTCGAAAAGCTCCGGCGTGTCGGGCGTAATCTGCGCCGACGGATAGAGCCCGTACAAATGGGAAACGTGGCGATGATGATCGCCCGGCGAATCAAGGTCTTCGCCCCACTCCTGAAGCTGGCCCCATTTGCCGACATGGTACGGTTCAAGCAATTCGATGCGCTGCGCGAGGTGCGCGGCGTAGTCCGCGTCGCGCCCAAGCTCCTTCGACGCCGCTATGACGGCGTTCCATATGTCGCGGACGATTGCCATGTCCATCGTGCATCTGGCGTTCAATCCATGCGGACGCCCGCGGGGCCTGTTTTCCGGAGAGTTCGACGGCGCGAATACGAGAGTCCCTGTCGACTTGTCGACGGTCCCGAATGTGTCGAAGAACTCCGCCGCGCCCTTGAGAACCGGATACGCCCGCTCAAGAAAAGCGCGGTCGCGCGAATACAGCCAGTGTTCCCAGAGATGGGTGGCGAGCCAGCCGCCGCCAGACGGCCACCAGCCGCAGTCGAGAAACGTATCGACAGGCCCCGCGATTCGCCAGATGTCGGTGTTGTGGTGGACGGTCCATCCCTTCGCGCCGTACATTTCGCGGGCCGCCTTCGCGCCTGTCCCGGCGAGTTCACCGATCATCTTGAAAAGCGGGTCCGAAAGTTCCGGCAGGTTTGTCGGCTCGCTCGGCCAGTAATTCATTTCGGTATTGATGTTGACCGTATACTTCGAACACCAAGGCGGATTCAGGCTGTTGTTCCACAGCCCCTGCAGATTGGCGGGCTGGGTGCCCGGCTGGGAGCAGGAAATCAGAAGGTACCTGCCGAAGCGGAAATACAACGCGGCGAAATACGGGTCGTCGCTCGACGCAAAGTCGGCAAGACGCCGGTCTGTGGTTTTTCCGGCGAACCGGTCCGGACCGAGAAAGAGCGTACAGCGGTCGGCCTCGGCACGGTAGGCGCGGCGGTGCCCGGCGAAAAGCCTCTTCGCGCCGGCGGACACAAGTTCGGAGAGCCGCGCGCGCGCAACGGCGTCCGCATCGCCCGATATATCGTCGAAGCTCTTGAAGTTTGTGCCGATCGCGACATACACCGTCGCCCGCGTCGCGCCGGAAACGCGAAGAGCCTCCCCTTCGGGGACCGTTCTGCCGCCGCGGCCGGGATCGATCTTCACGAGAACCGTGTAGCGCACCTTGCCCGGCACGCCGTCCTTGGCCGACGTAACGCCGCGAAGCGCGAGAATGTCGCCTTCGACCTTGATTTCGGCATTGTCGTGCGAGCGCTTCAAAGACGCCCTGAAACCGAGGGCGCCCTCTTTGTCCGTCTTCAGCGAATACACGAAGCCGCCCTTGCGAAGAGGCGTGAAAGCCGCCCGGTCGTGGCGGACGCCTCCCGACGCGAAAGAAACGCGGGCGAAAGCGTCGTCCAGCGAGAGCGTGCGCGAATACGACTGCGGCGCACCATCGGCGATGCCGTCGAAATCAAGCTTGAGCGAACCAGGGTACTGGTAGTTCATGCCATGATTCAGCGCCCCGGGGAACGCATCCGGCCGGGCCTTGTCCAGCTCGCCCGCCACAACCGCATCGCGCATTTCTTCAAAGCGGGCGCGAAAGGCGGGATTTACGTTCGAGTTCGGCGATCCGCTCCAGATCGTGTCCTCGTTCAGATCGACAGTCTCGCTGGCGACACCGCCCCAGACCATCGCGCCAACAGCGCCGGAACCCAGCGGCAGGGCTTCTTCCCAGACGGCGGCCGGCTTGTCGTATCTCAGGTCATAGCAGGGCTCCGCCGTCTCGTGTCCGTCGCACGAGAAGCGGAAGAAATCGAAATCGACACTGCCGCCGCGCGGCTGCGGCGAATAGCAGAAGAGCGCGAAACGGCTGCCGACGAAAAAGCGTTGCCAATCGAACTTCATCGCGACACGCGGGCCGATGCGCCGCCACGACTTGCCGTCAAGGCTCCAATCCAGCTCCGCCCAGTCCTGCCGCGGGCGGAAGTCCGCACGCACTCTCATGTACACCTCGTCGGACTCCAGCGGAACCGACTCTCGCTCTTCAACGGAAACGCGCTCTATTTTTCGGCCGCCGCCGAAAACGGTCCTGTCTTCGCTCATGACAAGCCGCTTCGCGCCGTTTTCCATGACGACCGACAGAACCGCGCTGTCGGACTGAAACGCCGCCAGTCCCGCCCTGTCGCCATCTTTCATGCGCGATACGTCGAGTTTCACGACGCCCTCGCACGAGGGCGCGACCATGCGCTGCGTGAGAGTGTTGCGGGCGAAATAGATGTCAGGCGCGGCCTTTGCAGCCTTGAGACGCAGCCATCCCGGCCGCTCCGCGAGCGACCACGCCCCGTCGAGGGGATTGTGGTTCCACTGCCACTTGAGATCCATTTCCGGTCCGTCGAACTCGTCGCTGCCGGCATATCCGGACACGTCGGGGTACGGCTTCGACGGGTCGTTGGGTATCTTGCCGTCCCTGTCGCCGAGAATCGGCCAGCCGTCGCGCCATGTTACATCCATCAGCGACGGCACGCGACCGATTCCGCCGCGATCCTGAAAGACCATCGCGCGCCACTTCCCGTCGGGACATTCGACGACGCACCCCTGTCCCACGCCGCCGTATTCTTCGAACTCCGTTTCGAGGATGACTTTTTTCTCCCATTCGCCTGTCAGCGATCGCGAGCGGTAGCACACTTCGCGGCGCGGGTGGCCTGGCAGATAGGCGGATACCATCATCAGGTAGTACCAGCCGTCCTTCTTGAACGCCGCGCTGCCTTCAAGAAGAGCCTTCTCCTCGCCGCGCTCGAACAGCTGGCGGTCGAGTCCGCCGGCCTTGACGCGCGAAAAGTCCGGCTCTAGTTCCGTGACGCGGCCGGAACCGTGGAATACGTAAACTCTGCCGTCGTCGTCGAAAAGGAGCGAGCCGTCGTGCAGATGCGGGGCGCGCGTGAGGAGCCGCCACGGACCTTCCGCGCGATCGGCGGTGTAGACGAACCCTCCGGCGCCGTTGGCGATGAACCATGCATAAAAGCGCCCGTCGTGATGGACGAGCGACGTCGCCCACTGTCCGCCGCCATATGCCGTGCGCCCGTCCGGATCCTCAAGGGAATACTCGGGCTTGAAGTCGAAGCGGTCGAACACGTACGAGACGATCTCCCAATGCACCATGTCCCTGGTGCGCATGACAGGAGCGCCCGGGACGAAGTGCATGGTCGTCGTTATCATGTACACATAGTCCCCCGCCCGGCACATCGTCGGATCCGGGAAGTCGGCGTTCACGACCGGGTTGCGGTACGTCCCGGGCACGGACCATGGCGCGGCGAAAACCGCAAGCGATGACGCGACAGCCGCGCCAAGCGACAATAATCTGTTTTTCATGGCAGATATTATATCACACGGCGCGGGATTGTCCTATAACCCTTTCGGGTCAAAAATCGGTCATGTCTACGCTCAGCGTCTCGCCAGCGAGAACGCTCGCGTGGGGTATGGCGGTGCCGGCGAGATCGCGGCCGCCCAGCCGCGCCCGCTCGACATATTTCGCGTCCCTGCCCGCTTTCGGCGCGTCTATGACGAAATCCCTGCCGTTGTCCTGATGTATCGTCACGCGCGTGAAGACGGGCGAACCGAGCTGGTATTCGGCGAGGCCGGGCGTCACCGGATAGAAGCCCATCATCGAGAACACCGCGTACGCGCACGCTCCGCCGCCGTCTTCGTCGCCGCACATGCCCATGCGGTCGTTGCGGTACCAGGCCTCCAGCGTCTTTCTGACGAACTTCTGGGTCTTGCGCGGCTCGCCGGCGTAGTTGTAGAGGTACGGTATGTGGAACGACGGTTCGTTGGCCATGGTGAACATGCCCATCATTCCGGTCGCTCCGTCGGGCATCTCGGATACATACTTGAACCTGTTGCCGCACCCGGTGTTCAGCATCTCGTCCAGACGCTTGGCGAGTCCGGCCGGCCCGCCCAGAAGCTCGCGCAAATACGCGAAGTCGTGCTGAACGTCCCATATATACGTCCAGGCGTTGTTCTCGGTGTAGTAGTTGCGCGCTCCCTTGCCGCCGCATATTATCGGATCGAACGGCTCGACAAACTCCCCGGCCGCGTTTTTGGGCCTGAAGAAGCGTGTTTTCGGATCCCACAGATTGCGGTAGTTCCTGGACTGGCGTTCGTAGTCGGCGGCCGCCTCGTCGTTGCCGAGCACGCGGGCGATTCCCGCAAGCGCCCAGGCGTCGTAGCTGGAGCCCTGGGTGACAGAAACGGTCTGGCGGAGTTCCCAATTCGTATCCACCGCCGGACACGTCTCGCGCTCGCCCGGATTGAGCGCCGGGAAATATCCGTGCTCCTTGTAGAAGCGGTCCAGTTCGGTGAGCGGCCCTCTGTACCACGGCACGAGCGACTCAGTGCGCTCGGTATAGTCAAGCGCCGCGAACGCCGCGCCCAGGTCGAAGCCGCGCACGCCCTTCACCCATGCGTCGTAGAAGGCTATGGCGGCGTGCCTGTTGACCATGCAGTGGTTGTCCCCGCTCTGGACCGGGAACGTCGGCATCCATCTCTCCTTGTTCTGGCGCGACATGCGTATGTAGCTCGTCAGCTTGGCGGACTCCGCGGCGGGCTCGAGAATGACCATCAGCGGATGGTGGGCGCGGTACGAATCCCATATCCAGTCGTCGGTGTAGTAATCGACACCTTCGCTGTCGTGCACCTTGCCGTCCCAGCCCATGTAGCGGCCGTCTTCGGTAACATTCACCATTCTCTCGTAGCAGCGCCAGAGAGACGAATAAAAGACCGTCCATTCATCGTCCGTGCCGCCCTCGATTTCGATCTTGCCGAGCTTCAGGTTCCACTGCCGCCTGCCCTCGGCCGCGACAGCCGCGGCATCCCACCCCGGTATTTCGCGCCTTAGATTCGCCTCGGCCTGTCCGGCGTCTATGTACGACACGCCGTATTTCATCGCGACGCGCGGCGCGTCGAACACGAGCGCAGTCTTGCGCCCTTTGCGTTCGGTGCGCACAGGCTTGCGGTCGAACTCGCACGCGAGCCAGACAGGCGCGGAACTCGCCCGCCCGCGAAACGTGTCCTTGACCCGCAAAACGCCATCCGGCGCGAAATCCGCCTCGTCGCCCTCGAACACGATCGCCCGCACTTCTGCCTCGCGGCGAAACTCGAACGCCGCGATCGCGCTCTGGCGCGCGGGCGCGATCGAGAAGCGCACACCGCATCCGTCGAAGACGACATCGTACGAATACGGCGTCGCATGCTCCTGGTCCCAGGTCTCGAACCACCTGGAGAAAAGTCCGCTCTCCGGCCCGGAGTACGGATAGCACGAGAAGACGCCGCCGTTTCTGTGCGCCGGATTCTGGAGCTTCACAGGCCCCACCCGGTCCTCGGTGTAGTCGCGGTATGGCGGCAGGAACCTGAGCATCGAGTTCGGCAGCTGCACCGTCTGGAAGCACGGCACCAGCAAGTGGCTGATAGTGCCGATTTCCGTATTCACCCAATCGACGGGCTCTTTCGCCCAGACCGCCGCGAACGACAGCGTCGCCGCTGCGGCCGCACACCATGTTTTCATGCTTGATGTTTTCATGCTCGCTCCTTTCCGCTTCGCCGGCGCCGCGCCGTGAACCGGACGGCGGACGCGCCTGCACCTGACCGTTTTACCGCTTTCATTCCATCGGTTTGAGCGACGCGCGGACCGCCTGTAGGAATTCAGGTTTGTTGCGGCAGCGTATCTCGCCCTCGAACTCGCCGCGATCGCCGTCCACGACGATCGACAGTTTGTTCCAGCCCTGTTGCAGCGGCAGCTCGTCGTACTCGACCTCGCGGTCGGTGCGGCGCGTCTCCCGGATTTCCCTGTCGCCGACCTTGAGAGTCGAACCGCGAGCCTTCATCCAAAGCATCAGTTTCGGCATGTCGGGTTCGATGAGCAGATCGTCGAGCGGACGGTTGGAATAGACGTAGAAGTCGAGCGTGTGGCGGCGCGGCGCGATGTTCTTCAGCAGCTTGCGCGTCGCGGACGGGAACATTATGCGCCCGTCTCGCAGGAAGAACGCTTCGGCCGGGTCGCCCACCACAGTTCTGCACTTCACGCCCGCGTTGGCGAGCATCCGCGAAAGAGCCTTGTAGCCCTTCTCGGAATTCGCGAAGTACGAAAGCGTCTGAACCCGCACCATGGAATTCCCTATCCGGCGCGATGCGACGACCGCGAGCGGCGCGGTGCACTCGTTCTCGGTGCGGATTATCGCCGCGGTCTTCATCTCCTCCGCGCGCTTGTTCCATTCGCGCCAGTCGGTGCGGCACGCCTCAAGCTCGACCTCCGCCGAGCGGATCCACTCGCCGCCAAGCGTGAACTTTGCCGCGTCCGCGCGCTGCAGCTCGCAGAAGTAGAAGTCGCTGTTGACGAGTCCGCGAGTGAGCGGACGGTCCTTCGGGATGAATGTCGAACGCACCAGAGGGAACACCTCGAGACCGTCGCCCGTAACAGGTTTGAGCGACTCGACGCTAGCCTTGGTCGCTCCCCATATCCACACGTCGGCGCCCTTCTTCGCGAGTGCGGCGACCTCCGCCGCCTCAGCCGCATCAAGCGGCTCCGACGCATCGACGAACACGAGCGCCTCGGCCGGGTTTTCGATCTTGGCGGCCAAATCAACGCCCTGCGCTTCGAGAACGCCCTTGAGCGCCTCAGACTTCGCACCCGCCACGGCGACTTCGGCATATTCGCGCACCGGCCGCGGGCTCTCGGCCTTGGGCGGCTCCGGCCGCCGCGACCACTTCGACCACGCCGGCCCGCCTGGCGCGAACGCCGCGCGTATCGCGTCATACATCGGCCAGGCGTCCCAAACCGGCAGCGCCGGATCGTAGCCAGGATTGAACGTAGACGAATACGGTCCTATGCGCTCGGGCTGCACGCCGGGGAGGCCTTCGACATATTCGCCGAAAACGATGCCGTCGTCAAGCGACGGGGCGGACGAAAGATCGCGCTTGCCGAACGGCAGAGGCTTCATCGCGTACCACGCTATGTTGAAGACGCAGGAATACGACGCGCCGTTCGCGCGCTGCGCGCTGATTATGTCGTAGCACTCCTTCGCGAGGCCTTCCATGCGGCCGAGAGCGGACTCGTAGCTGCGCTCGCCGCCCGATCTCTCGGCGACCTGCTGAGGCGTGCCGTAGTACGCCATGCTCGCTTCGCCCACTCCCCACGGCTTGCCGGTGCCGGCCCAGTTCTTGAGGGAATTCGCGTCGCCGTAGTGGCCCATGACGATCGGCAGGCGGCCCTTGCCGTCCTCCTCGCCGTCGGAAGATATCCACGGACGCGTCGGGTCGAGTCTCATGCACGTGTCGCGCCAGTCTTCCCATGCTTTTTCCTGGTACGGCATGAGGTCGGGGCGGTTGAAGACATGCAGTATCACAGGTTTGTTCTCGTTCGATACGGACCAGCCGAAAACGCTCGCGTGGTTGCGGTCGCGCTTTATGAAGCGTTCGAGATGGACGATGGAATTCTTCCAGAAAACGTCGCGGTCGAACTTCGGTCCGCCGTCCGACGCCCAGTTGGCGGTCTCGTCGAGTATGCAGATGCCGACCTCGTCCGCGACATCGTGGTAGAAACTTGGATAGACCTGCGCGTGCAGGCGCACCGCGTTGCCGTTTGCCTCCTTAATGGCCTTGAACCACGCCCACGCATAGCGGCGCGTCATCTGCGGCACGCCCATGAAATGCCATGAATCGCTCCGGAACTCGACAGGCCTGCCGTTGAGCAGATATCTGCCGCCGTCGATCGTCCACTCGCGCCAGCCGAAACGCTCGGCCTTGCGGTCTATGTCTGCGCCTCCGTCCGAAAGCGTGACGACGAGCATGTTCAGTTCCGGCGTCTCGGGCGTCCAGAAGCGAAGCGCGCTTTCGCCGACGGGTATCTCGACCGTCACGGTCTTCGAGGACTTCGCCGCGACCTCTATGCGCCCGAATCCCGCGGCGAGTCTCTCGCGTCCAAGCTCCCAAGCCGGGACCGGTGCCGAAAGGATGTCGGTTCCGGCGCGGTTGAGCCACTCCCAGACCTTCGCTCCGAGATCGGCCCCCGCCGCAGCGTCGCCGTCGTTCGCTACAGTCACGTCCAGAGCCAGCACGCCCTTCGAGACGAGGGGTCTGACGAATACGTCGTCGACCCGCAGTTTCGGCCGAGACACAAGCGTGACGTCCTGCCAAATGCCGATAATCTCGCCGCCCCACATCGAGCCGGCCGGTATCACTCTGCGGCCGACGCCCTCGCGATCCTCGAACAGCTTCTGGCCGCGCACGCCCACGAGAAGTTCGAACGTCTCTCCAGGCTTGACAAGTTCTGTGATATCGGCTTCGAACGGCAGAAACAGCTCGAAGTTCTCCGCCGCCTTCTTCCCGTTGACGAGCACCACGCACTCGCCGGCGACGGCCTCGAAACGCACCGCCACGGAGCGCCCCGTCCAGCCTGCCGGCACCGTAACCGACCTGCGCAGCCAGCCCATCTTCACATCGCGCCACGCGTCTGGATACGACGGATAGTCTCTATGGTCGGGACCTTCGCCGCGGCGCAGACAGAAGTTGTTGACGTTCCATGGCGAGGGTATCTTTATCTTCACATCGTCCCATCCGTCCGGGGAAGGCGCCGGCAGCTCCGGCGGCTGGCCGCGGCCCTCCTTCCATCCGGCAGGCGGCTTCATGCCTTGAAAATCCCACCGGCCGTTGAGGCACACGTCCTCTCGCAGAGGCTTCTCCAGCCTGTTTACGAAACCTTCGCTTGGCGCGAACACGCCGTCGAAACGTACCGCACCTTCCGCCGGCCGCGGTGCCGCGACCGCACACGCGGCGCAAAGACACGCCGCCAACATCCTGACTGTACCCATACAGCATCCTCCTTTGATTTGTTTCTGTGCCGGCGCCAACTCCGGCTTCACGAATATTTTACCATATTCTGCTGTCCGGTAGAGTGATTTGCGCGAGAATATTACCGTGAATGACACGCAACTTCCCCTCTTGACTGCGATACGGCGGTTTGGTACAATAGCGCCATGCAAACAGTTCTGTTTTTCGCTTCGGCGTCGCGCCACTCCTGCCGCAAGAGGCTTGAGGGCGCGCAGCGGTATTTCAAGGACACCGACATTCAGGTCCAGGTCGTGGAGCGCAACTACCACAAGGTGAATGTCGACAAGCTTCTCGATTTCTGGAATCCGGTCGGCTGCATCGCCGAATGCGGCAGCGGCGCCGAGGAACTCACGAAGAATCTGTTCCGCAACATTCCTGCGGTCTATCTGGACGAAGACCCGGCCGACAGCCGGGCGAACCATTTCACGGTGAATCCCGACTTGAAAGGCTCCGCGACGATCGCCGCCAAAGAACTGCTCGCGCTGGGTTTCGACCATTACGCTTTCGTAGGCTTCCGCCTGCCGCTTTTCTGGAGCGTCGCGCGCGAACAGGCGTTCGCGGACGCGGTGCGCCTCAACGGACGGGCCTACCACGCATTCGACGGCAAGGGCCTGACAGGCGTCAAGCGCATGAAAGCCCTCTGCAACTGGGTCGCCGCGCTCCCCAAGCCGTGCGGACTTTTCGCAGCGTTCGACGGCACGGCCGAAGAAGTGCTCGCCGCCTGCCAGCAGGCGAACGTGCAGGTGCCCGACGAACTTGCAGTCCTCAGCGTGGACAACGACGAGGAAATATGCGAACACACCAATCCCACGCTCTCCAGCATATGCCCTGATTTCGACAAGGCCGGCTACCTCTGCGCGGAGCTTCTCGACATGCAGCTTTGCAACCGCGACGCCCGGCCGCAGTCGCGCACCTACGGCATAATAGGGGTTGTCAAGCGCCGCTCGACGACACTCTTCAAGCGCTGCGACACGAGAGTCACCGCGGCGGTCGAATACATCCGCCAGCATGCGTGCGAACGCCTCACCGTAAACGATGTCGTCTCGCAGATGGGGTGCTCGCGCCGCACGGCCGAAATACGCTTCAGACGGCTCACCGGCAAGTCCATGCAGGAAGAAATACGCGACGTCAGAATGGCGAACGTCATGGCTCTGCTCAGGCGGCCAAACCAGGCGATTGACGGGATCGCCAACCTTTGCGGATACGAGTCGGACTCGACGTTGCGTTATTCCTTCAAGGCCAGATACGGCATGTCGATGCGCGAATGGCGGCAGAGGAACGTCCTGTAGCGCCGCGCGTCACCTTTCGCCGCGCAGCGCCGGGTCGAGCCGGTCGCGCAACCAGTCCGCCAGGTGGTTGAACACGAGCACCAACGCGAATATCGCCAGCGTCGTGAACGCCATTTCCCACCATACGCCCTGCCAAAGCCTCATGCGGGCGTTGTTTATCATGATTCCCCAGCTCGGCTCCCCTTGGACGCCTATCCCGAGAAAGGATATGAAAACCTCGGTCGACACGGCCGACGGGAACCGTATCGAGAATTGTATGAGGATTATGTGCGCCACATTCGGCAGAACGTGCCTGAACATTATCCTCAGACTGGAATACCCCAACGTCTTTGCGGCCTGGACGTATGCGCGCGAAGTCTGCTTCATGACCTCGGCGCGGATTGTCCTGCACACTCCGACCCATGTCGTCAGCCCTATGCCGAGATATATGCCCAAAAGCCCCTTGCCCGCAACGAGCGAAATCGCCAATATGAAAAGAAGGCCCGGCATCGAGGCGACCGTCGCCGAAAGCCACACTACGAACGAATCGATTTTGCCGCCGAAATATCCGCCGAAAAGCCCGAGCACCACTCCAAGCGGTATGGCGATCAGTGACGTCATGACACCGACGTGGAATGCTATGCGGGTACCCTGCACCAGGCGCAGGCCGACTGAACGGCCCAGGTTGTCCGTGCCCAGCCAGTGCCCCGGCCCTGGCGGAAGATACCGCGCTTCGAGATGCACCTGGTTGTACGCGGGCGTTTCGTCCTTTGCCTGCGCGACGCGGTACTGCACCTCGCCGTAGATTGCCGCGGCGAGATACATCGCCAGCGCCGCGAGGCACAGTTTGACGGAAAGCTTCAAGCCCGCCACTCTTTCGGCAGCGCGGACACGACCGCTTCTACGACTTCGTCGAGCGTCAAATCGCTGGAATCGATTTCGAGAGCGCCGTCCGCCTTGCGCAAAGGCGCGTACTTGCGGGTGGAGTCCATTGCATCGCGCGCCAGAAGCGACGCCTTGACGGCCTCGGCCGACTGGTTCGCGATGCCCTTGTCGACTTCCTCTTTCTGCCGGCGGCGCGCACGCGCCTCGGCGGATGCCGTCAGGTAGAACCGCGCCGGCGAATCCGGAAAGACCGCCGTCGTTATGTCGCGTCCCTCGACTACGAGATTGCCGTACTTCACCATTCCCTTGAGAAGCGCCGTGACTTTGTCGCGCACGGGCTTCTCGCGCGCCACCTTGGACGCGTTTGCATTGATCTGCGGCGTGCGGATACGCTCGCCGGGCGCCTCGCCGCCGACATAGTAGGCGACGCGCCCGTCTTCAGGCCTGCACTCGATATCGACCGAGGACGCAAAGGCGCATATCGCTTCGGGGCTTTCCATGTCGACACCCGCCGCGAGACACTGCCATGTCAATATGCGGTACAGCGCGCCGGAGTCGACGTGGAGATACCCGAGCCGCCGGCCTACGATGCGCGAAACGCTCGACTTGCCGGCGCCGCTCGGGCCGTCTATCGCGATTACATTGCTCACTTCGTGGAAATGCGGTCGTTGTACTCGCCGGTCTCGGTATTGATGCGTATCACGTCGCCTTCGTTGATGAACAGCGGCACCGGGCAGACATAGCCGCCTTCGACCGTCGCGGGCTTCGTGACCTTGCCGGACGCCGTGTTGCCCTTGACGCCGGGCTCGACCTTGACGACCTTGCGCTCGACGAGCTGCGGCAGATCCACGCCGATGACCTTGTCGTTGAAAAACAGCGCCTTGACTTCCATCTCATCCATCAGGAAGTATTTCTTGTCGCCCATCACCTCGTAGCTGACGCGGATCTCCTCGAAGTTCTCGTCCGTGAAGACGAAAGCCGTGCCGTCGTCGTACGAGTACGTCACGGACATCTGCAGAAGCTCCGGCTTCTCGAACTTGTCGCCCGAGCGGTAGCTCTTGGACATGCCGCCGCCTGTCATCATGTTTCTCAGCTTGCAGTTGTATATGGCCTGGCCCTTGCCCGGCTTGGAGAAGTCGAACTCCGTGATTTCCCACGGCTCGCCGTCAATCAAAAGCTTGACGCCTTTGTGCAGCTCGCCGGCTCCTATTACCTCGCCCATTTGATGGTCTCCTTTTGTTTTATGTTTTCTTTCTGAACGGAAAATGTCCGTATATTCTACCAAAAATCGCCGCGCTTATAAAGTGGGATCGTCGAATTCGTGTATCACGTCCAGCAGCTGTTCCGCCAGATCCGGATCGACCTCGAATATGTTGTCGGGCTGCGAGTACGTGTAGTTGGATATGTTGGCCTTGACCGCAATGAACCGGCGGAACTCCTTTTTGTCGGAGCGCTTGAACATCTTCTCGCGGTCGAGCACGCCATAGTTGACAAGATGCTGGAATATCTCCTGGGCGTGCTGGGGCGTCGTCATTTTGCGCTGGGTCTTCATGTCTTCCCACACGGCGCTGTCGACCTTTTTCGCGAAATCGTTGGAGACTCTGTCGCTCGTGCCCTTCTTGAGCTCCACGTGTCCGGCGCCATTCAGGAACACCGACGTGCGCCTGATCGGGTCGCGGTTCATGTTGTAGTAGTGTATCTCGACCCAGTTGAGCTGGCTTTCCTGGACTGTTATCCACGGATTGACCCAGAATGGCCCGCACCCTGGCGTAGCCGCCAGAACCGCCGCGAGGGCGGCCGCTAAGAGAAGTGTTTTTCGCATAATAGTCCGGCTCCGTACAATGTAAGCGTTTTGTCGATCGTGAAATCCATGCCCGCCTCGCTCAAGACCCGCCCGGCGAAACCTCCGGTCGCGACGAGACGGAATCTCTCCTTGAAATTGCGCGAGAGCTCCGCTGCAATCTCGCGCACCATGCCGCGATAGCCGACGATAGCGCCGAAGCGCATCGCCTGTTCGGTCGAGCGTCCGATTTTCGGCACGCGGCCGCTTTTGAGTTCCATCCGCGGCAGCTTCGCCGTGCGTTCGAAAAGGTAATCGCGCATGAGTGGAAAGCCCGGCGCGATCACGCCGCCGCGCCACACCCCGTCAGCGGTGACGACCGCCGCGGTAAGAGCCGTGCCGAAATCCATTACTATAACAGGCGCGCCATAGCGCGCTACCGCCCCGGCGGAATCCGCCAGCCGGTCCGCGCCGACCGTCTCCGGTTCCGGATAGTCCAGTTCCAGCGGGAAATCGCGGTGCGTCAGTTGATGGAATCTCGCGCCCGTGCTCTTCGCGAACGCCCGCCAGCGCCGGTCACGTCCGGGGACGACCGACACGTACGCGATAGGCAGCGGGGCTGCGCTATCCGCCTGCAAGGCGCGCACGGCAGCCACCGCCTCTTCAAAGCCCCCGTCGCAGTGTGAGACGCGGCTTACGCGGCCGTCGCTCCAAAGCCCGACCGCCGTCGACGTATTGCCTACATCTACCGCCGCGAGCCTCACACCGCCGCCCATTCAAGGCTCAGATCGACAGACCCCGCCGAATGCGTCAGACACCCGAGCGATATCGCCGTCACGCCGGTCGCCGCCACTTCGCGCGCGCGATCGAGCGTTATCCCGCCCGACGCTTCGGTTTTGGATATGCCCTTGCACATCTTGACGCACTTTTTCATGTCCGCGCACGACATGTTGTCGAGCATGATCCATTCCGGCTTCGCTTTCAGCGCGCTCGCGCACTCGCGCAGACTTTCCACTTCGACCTCGACCGCCAGTTTCGGGAAGGCCTTTCGCGCGGCGGCCACGGCCTGGTCCAATTCGTCGGGATCGCCACCCTTCCACAGCCGGCGGTGGTTGTCTTTTATGAGGACGCGATCGTACATTCCCATGCGGTGGTTTGTCCCGCCGCCGCAGAGAACCGCGTACTTTTCGAACACGCGCAGTCCAGGCGTTGTCTTTCGCGTATCGAGTATCAATGTGCCGTATTTTTCCGTCGCGTCGACAAACTTTCGGGCGAGCGTCGCCGTAGCGCACATGCGCTGCATGAAATTGAGCGCGGTGCGTTCCGCCGCGAGGATGCTGCGCGCCTTGCCGCGGAACGCGAGTATCGGCTCGCCGGGCTTGACCGTCGAACCGTCGGGTTTGAGTATCTTGACCTTGATCTTGGGATCGACGGCTTTCATGACCGCGCGCGCGACTGTCGCGCCCGCTACGACGCATCCCGCCCCCTTGGAGTATATCTCGCCTGTGGCGACCGCGCCTGGTTCGACGAGCGCCTCGCTCGTCGCGTCGCACCATTTCGTCTTGCGCGAATCGG
>CAMOXA010000009.1 GCA_946628745.1 uncultured Verrucomicrobiota bacterium
CAGTAGAAGTAGCAGCTCTGGAAGCGCGCGCCGCCGCCCGCCTCGAACCAGCGGACACCCGCCGCGTATGCCTCCTCGACGCAAGGGAGGAAGTCTTTAGAAAGAACGCGCGCGCCGACCACGGACTGGAAGCCGTCGCGAAACGCCGTAAGCATGTACTTGACTGTTTTCTTTGCCATTTTATTGACCTTTCTTAAATGTTCAACCGTTAAGCGCCACCGCTATGGCAAGCGCGACATTTGCATCGTCGTCCGCAGCTTTCGCCGCGGCCGGCTTCTTTTTCGGAGCGTCCTGGGGCAGTATCGAGTCAAACCTCGCTATGCCCTGCATGGACATTTTTGTAACCATTATGAGAATCGTCAGGAAGATGTAGACTATGCCCATCCCTGCGATCATAAGAACAACGCCTTGTCCTATCATTGTACTCCTTTGATTATTCGTCGATGTTGGTTAGTTTAAGCGTGTCGAAATCTATTCTGCGATAATAGCAGTTGCGCGGGGCGCCAGCCTTGTTTTTTGTGTGGCATATGCCGCCGCGGCAGGGTCTGACGACGTACAGAAGCGAGTTCTGCTCGCAGTTCACATACGCCTCCAGGAGATCGAAAGTCTCGCCGCTCGTCTCGCCCTTGAACCAGAGTTTGTTGCGGCTCGTCGACCAGAGGACAAGTTTGCGTTTCGCAAAACTCTCCTTCATGGCAAACTCGTTGGTGTAGGCTACAAGGATAACCTCCTTCGTGTCGGCGTTCTGCACTGCAACCGGGATGACCCCGGGATCGCAATCCAACCTACCGGCGGCCCGCGTATCCGCGACCTGCCGGCCTACTTTCTCCAGCTTTGTAAAATCAAGTGTCAGCTCTAACGAATCTTCTATCGTTCCCATTTATTCCACCTTTGGTGAGTTGTTTTGATAGTATATCAAAAATCTCATGCGACCGCTAGCGGATTCTGAACTAAAGCAAGGGCGCCGCCGGGTTGCCAAGGACGCGCCCGCCGGCCGGCACGTCGACAAACACTGCGGAACCCGCACCTACGACCGCACCCGCCCCAATCGCACGGCGGGGCGTCACAATCGAGCCCGGATACACGCACGCGCCCTCGCCTATTGTCACGCCGCCGCCAATCGCACACTGGGCGTAGACGTGCGAGAAGTCGCAGACACGCGAATCGTGGCCGATCGATGTGTTGTGAAAGACGCAAGCGTGGCGCCCTACCGACACGTCCGCAGTCAGCGACACGTTTGGCGCTATGAACGAACCCTCGCCGACCGAGACGTTCGGCCCCAACACCGCGGTGCGGTGTACGATCGGCACGAACCTGCCGCCCTTGGCGGATATCGCCGCGACACATGCGCGCCTCGCGGCTATGCTGCCCAGCGCGGTTATGAACACGTCTCTATCTTGAGGTGAATACGACGACGGAGCGCCGACAACCGGAGGATAGCCGGCGAATCCGTCGAGAGCGTCCGGCCTCTCGTCGAGGAAGCCTCCGATTTCAAAGCTCTCGCCATACCCGGCCGCCTCGCGAGCGGCGGCGAACATCTCACGTCCGAAGCCGCCCGCCCCTATTATTACGAGCCTGTTCATTGCAGAACCTTTCCCATCAGCTCGGCAGCGCTGGAACACGAATCAAGCTCCGCGAGCGAAAGCGCCCGCCCGTATTTCTGCTGAAGCGTCACCTTGAGGGAAAACGCCGTGAGCGACCCCCAAAGCGGGGCTCGCCTGTAGTCTTCTTCCGGCGAAACCGACGCGACTTCAAGCACGTCCGCCAGCATCGCGAGGAAGGTCTGTTCGCTCTGCCCGATATCCATTGTCTGCCTCCTGTCTCTTGTCGTTGTCATTCAATATCCAGTTGCCCGGCGGAATTCAGTTCGCTGCCGCCTGCCTAAACTCGACACGCCTCAACAGACGGATCTGAAGATACGTGAAGCCAATCAGCGCGACGCCAAGGAACCACGCCATCGTAGTAGCCGTGGAGAAACGGAGATTGTTGTAAGCCTCTTTCCAGATCTGAAGCGAAATCACCTGCGTCGCGTCGCCGGGACCGCCGAATGTGAGCAGGAATATGGAACCCATGCCCTGGAACGCGGCGATGAATGCACCGACAAAATTGATGACCATCAGCGGGGCCAGCTGCGGAAACGTTATGTGCCTGAAGCGCGCGAAGATGCCCGCGCCGTCTATCGCGGCAGCTTCGTAATAGTCGCGCGGCAGAGATTCTATCGCCGCTATGTATATGAGCGAACTGACCCCGGCTCCAGCCCATACGCCCGGCAAAATGCAACAGGTCATCGCCCACGACGGATCGAGCAGCCATGTGCACGGCCCAAGACCGACGGATGCCAAAAGCTGGTTGAGAAGTCCGTTTTCGGTCGGGTCGAACATAAGCTTCCACATCAACGTCACGACAAGCGCGCTCGTGAGATGGGGCAGAAAATACAGAAACCTGAAAACAAGTTTTCCCCTCGGTATCTCGCACAGCATGACAGCCAGCAGTATCGGCGACAGAAAGCCCAAGAGCAAAGTTATCGCGACATACTTCAACGTACGGCACCAAGCCGCCCAAAAAGCAGGATCGGTGGCGACGCGTATGAAATTATCAAGCCCGACCCACTTTGCGCCACCCACTATGTGGTAATCCCGAAAAGCCATTATCGCTCCTCTCAGAAGAGGGTAATAGCTCCATACGAGAATTGAAAGCACTGCAGGCGCGAGAAAAAGCCATGGGGCGAATCTGGAACAAAAGCGAGACCGCCGCCCGCTCGCGGCTGCGTTCATGTCCTGGCCCGAACGCCGGCGGAAACGCCAGATCATCCCGACTGCAAAAAGCAGACAAGCAAGGACAACGCCAAGAATGACGCGCGCAAGCGGTCGGGCACGGTCGATTTGCGACATGTCGCTTTGAAACATAAGCCCTCTGTTGGCATCCTCTGTTATGGATCTCAACGCGGCCGCATAATCGAAATCTCCGCCCGATTCCGAAAGGAGCAGCCCGAGGAATCTGCGTTGGACTAAATCGCTCGCTCCCTGCCAAAAGCCCACCCAAGGCTCGGTCGCGGACTTGATGTCGCCGGACTCGAGCTCTGCATACATGTCCCTGATTCCCTTTGGGATCTTTTGAAGTTCGTCTTTGTATCCAAGACGTACGAGATCGGCCGGCAGACACCATTGCGCACGGCCTTCCGCCACATTCCGGCGGACTTCGTCGTCCGCCATCTCCGGAGATGCAAGAGCGGCAATGCATTTGAAAACGAGATCGCGTTCCTCCTTCGGCCGGCGGCCGACGCATTCGCTCATTGCGTAAAAATGCCGGTGCGCCTGGAGCACTCTCGCTCCGCCCTCGTCTGCCGCGGGGAAAGGCATTATGCCGATGTTGTCGGAAGCCATACCGTATGTCAAGGTCAATCTGCGGACAAGATCCTCACCGCCGAACACGGCGACAATCTCGCCGCTTATGAAAAGCTGCCCCACCTCGTCGGCGCCGGTCAAAGTGGGCATGCCGCGCACGACACCAAGGCGCACAAGCTCTTGAAGGAACCCGGCCGCCTTCAATGCCGCCGGCGAATCGAAACAGGACTCGTAGACTCCGCCGCGCTCCCGTATTACGTCGCCGCCGGCCGACTGCACCCACGGGAGAAAACCCCACGGACGGTTCTCGATGGCGAATGCGCGACGTCCTGGCGACCTGAGTTTCACACACCATTCGCGAAAGGCGCTCCATGTCCGGGGCGGCGACTCCGGGTCAAGACCGGACTGCGCGACAAGATCTTTGCGGTACACAATGCCGTAATAGGCAACACCAGGCGTCGGCAAAGCCCAGACGTGGCCGTCGAACGCCCGGACCTTGTCCCACAGGTCGCGAGGCTTCGCATGCACGTCAACCCATTCGTCGAGCGGGTACACGAAGCCTTGCGCGACATCGTGTCTGAGTATATGGAACCACGCCTTGTAGACGTCAGGCGCCGAACGTGCCGCAAGACTGAGCAGGAAAGTCGACCTGCCGCCGGCCCCTGGCAGAGTGAGGCCGCCCCATTTCACCGGTTCAAGGCCCGGCGTCCTGCGCGCCAATTCGATTATGCGGCGCGTCGCAGGATCTTCAGGATGGTTGGGGTCGTATGCGAGAAGAAAACTGACCTCGGTCGCAGCCGAGGTCAGTTGCGCCACTATAGCCAGCGCGAGGAGCTTACTCCTCATTCTCCAATTTCTGCAGTTGGGCCTCAAGTTTGTCTATCTCTGAACGCAAGCGCTGAATCTCCGCCGCATTCTTTTTGAGAGCCTTGAGATGCTTCACATACTTGGCTGCGCCGCCGCGCCTGTAACCGGTCTGCGCGACCGTCTTGCCATCGGCATCAAGAATCAACGCCGTGGGGAAACCGCGTATTTCATATTTCTCTACAAGCTTGGGATTCTGGGTTTTGGCTTTCTCGCCGAGGAGTTCCGTGTTGTTGGGGGTGTCGACGTACAGAAGCACGAAATCCCCCGACACGCCGTCAAGAAACGCCTGCTTCGAGAGAACCTCCTTGTCGAGCCGCTGGCACCAGCCGCACCAGTCGCTGCCCGAGAAGCAAGCGTATACGAGACGGTTGGACTCCTTGGCGGACTTGATCGCCGCATCGAAATCGTCCGTAAAACCCTTTGGCGTGGAAGTCGCCGCGACAGTATTGGACGATGCGAGCAAAAGCGCCGCCACGCCCCCGAGTATTGATTGCTTCATAGTCTGGATCTCCTGTTTTTTGTTTTTGTTTTCAAGCAGGCGGCACAGGTCAGTACACATTCGTGACAAGACCTCTTGCGACCTTCTTGGCGATTTTCTCTCCGGCGAGAGATTTTAGAAGGACAAGCGAGAAGAGCATCGCCGAACCCGGCGCCTGACCTGTTATCACGTCGCCGTCCTCGACGACAGGCACGTTGGCGCACTCGCGATCGAGGTCGACGCTGCACGTCGGGTAGCACGTCACATGCTGTCCCTCGTCCAGGACATTGGCCTCCACCAGCACCGTCGGCGCGGCGCAAATGGCGCAAATCAGGCGGTGCTCCTCTTTCTGGCGCACAAGCCGGTCCAAAACTTCGCGAGACCTTCTGAGATTTTCGGTGCCCTGTCCGCCGCCCGGCAGTATCATGGCATCGAAAGTCTCTTTGGCGGCATCCGCAAAAAGAGCGTCGGCCCGCATCATCGCGCCGTGAGCCCCCTCTACATCGAGGGACCCGCTTATGGACGCGGTCGTGACATCGACGCCGCCGCGACGGAGCACGTCCAGAATAGTAACAGCCTCGATCTCCTCGAATCCGTCAGCAAGCACTATTATAGCGTTGGCCATAGGCAGTCCCCCTTGGTTGCATTATGTTCAGTCGAGGTTCTTGGCCTCGTTGCACTTGAGCTTGCGCCCAAGTATCTCCTTGTCGTTGAGCGCGGCGACCGCGGCATCGACTTCGGCGCGGTTGGGCATGTGCACGAAACCGAAACCCTTGGATTTGTTGTTGTAGCGGTTTGTGATTATTCTCGCCGAATTGACCGTTCCGAACGCCTCGAACTCCTTGCGCAGCTGATCCTCCGTCAGATCGTAGCTGAGGTTGCCGACGTATATTTCGATGGATCCGTCGGCGGGGGCGGGATGGCGCTTCATCAGTTTGGACTCGGCTTTCTGCTTGCGCGGATCGCTTGGCGACGCGTCTTTTGACGAAGCCTCGGGCCTCCCCTTGCACGACATCTTGCACACCAGCATCTCGACGATCAATCCCACCATGAACGCCGCTACGGCGACAATCAGTGTCGGCACAAGCGTTTCACCGCGAAACAAGTTGCATATGTTTTCCATTGTTCTATCTGTCCTTTCTGTTCTTCTTTTTCTTTTCTGTTTTTCTTTTCTGATCCGCCTCAATGCCGCGTCAGCTCGCGCGGAAGTCGCCCAGCGACTTCATGCGGCTCGGGTGGCGGAGTTTTCTGAGCGCCTTCGCCTCTATCTGGCGTATGCGCTCGCGGGTGACGTTGAAGAGCCGTCCGACTTCCTCCAACGTTCGGCTGTAGCCGTCGGTCAGACCGAAGCGGAAGTCCACAACCTGCCGCTCGCGGTCCGTCAGCGTATCAAGTATCTCCTTCAGGCGCTCCTTCAAGAGATGTCCTTCGGTGACTTCGAACGGATTCTCGCTCGTCACGTCCGGTATGAAGTCGCCATAGTGGGCGTCGTCGTTGTCGCCGACCTTCGACTGCAGCGATATGGGCTGCTGGGCCATGCGCTTTACAGTTCTCACCTGATCGGGCGGGATGCCCATTTCCTGCGCCAGTTCGGCCTCGGTGGGTTCGCGCCCCAATCTCTGGATGAGCTTTTTCTGCACGCGCATCAGCTTGTTGATGGTCTCGATCATGTGCACGGGTATGCGAATCGTGCGGGCTTGATCCGCTATCGCGCGCGTCGCGGCCTGGCGAATCCACCAGGTTGCGTATGTCGAGAACTTGTAGCCGCGTTTGTATTCGAATTTCTCGACAGCCTTCATGAGCCCGGTATTGCCTTCCTGAATCAAATCGAGAAAGCTGAGACCGCGGTTCATGTACTTCTTGACTATCGAAATGACGAGACGCAGATTCGCCTCGACCATCTTCGTTCTGGCCGTCTGACCGTTGCGGAGAACCTTCCACAAATCGGCGAAAGTCGTCATGAATTCTTCAGGCGGCATGCCGAAGAGAGCCTCCAGCTTGGCCATCTTCTCCCTTAGAGCCGCCAGCTCGGCATCGCGCTTCTTTGACGCCTTGGACGTCAACAGCTCGGCCTGGCGGCCCACCAGCCTCTTGTAAGGCAGATAAACGTGCTCGTGGGCTTCCATGCACAGCGTCTCCAGGACCTTCTGCTTGAAGCTCAAATCGAAAAAAGTCTGCTTCAGCGCGGCCCTGGCGCTCGCAAGAGACTTTTCGGCGTTTTTGAGAGCAGCGGGCTGGACGTTCTTCTTGGCGATCGTGGCCAGATATTTCGAACTGGCGTCCTGCAGCCGCTTCTCGACATCTTTGATCTGCTTGCGGAAGCCCGGTATAAGCGCCATGTAGGCGTCGCGCTTCTCGTCGAACTTGTCGGTGACTATCCTGTCGAACCGCTCACCCTGTCCCTCAAGCTTGTCGAGAAGACTCGAGTACATTGGAGGCGCGAAGAGGAACCGGTTGAACATGTCCCGCGTTTTGACTTCGGCATCCTCTATCGTCTGGCAAATGTCGACCTCTTCGTCACGGGAAAGCAGCTGGACCTGTCCCATCTGATGCAGATACATCCGGATGGGGTCCTCTATCATCTCCGCCGCGCGCGCCTTCGGGTCGGTAGTCTTCTGGTTCTTGGCTTCGACGAACTTCTTGACATCCTCTTCGCGCAGAACCTGCACGCCGAGAGCTTCGAGAATCTTGAGATACCTGTCGGATTGAATGGCATCGACAATGGACTGCGGCAGGATCTGGTTCAACTCCTCGTATGTTATGTATCCCCCGTTCGCCTCGCTGCGCCGCTTGACGTCGTTGATTACATCATTGAGCTCCGTCTCGCGGAGGATCGACATGCCCTCCATTGACGGCAGCACTGCTTCTGCGTCGATCGCGGCGTCTTCGTCCGATGCAAAACTCGGCAACGGCTCGACAACCGCAAGATCCTCGCCGTCTTCATCCTCTTCGCGATTCTCTCCCTGTTCGACCTCCGCCACAAGCTTGTCTGCATCCAACGTTTCGTCGATCAAGACTTCTTCGTCTTCATCGCCAAGATCTGGAGGCAAATCATCCTCGACAACCGGTATCTCATCGTCCGCATCTATATCGACGACAATATCCTGCACAGGCTTCTTAGCCGGCTTTGATGCCGACTCGCCTTTTTTATCTTTGCGCCCACCCTTTTTGGAAGGTTTTTTGCCGTTGGCCATATTACTCCAGTATACAATTCACCCATTTGCACTTTGTCAAATGGTCCTATATTATATCATATGCTGACAGTATTGTGGTGAAAAAAGTGAGAAAAAATTATAAGTAATGCCTTTGCACCAAAAAATGAATGTATTGACCAACTATGCAAGCATCAGTTCCGTCAATTTGGGCATGCGCACTCGCACGCGGTTTGCATCCGCCGGCTCGAAAACGAGTTTCATTCGTCCATTGTTCGGCAACAACAAGGGGACCGGATGCTCCGCTATCCACCGTCCCCTGAAGTTGCCCTTTACTGCATCCTTGCCGTCTTTAACAAACACCGGCTCCCCTTTTTCGATGTCGATCGAGAAAACCGCACCCGCCCGGTTTCTCGTGTCGATAGTTGCAGTCAACTTGCGAGGCCGCTCGTCCAGCGACGCGAAAACCTTCGCCAGGCAGCTTCTAAACTCCTCTGGCGAAGGCTTGTCCCAATTGAGTCGAATAGACGCGCGGCCCATCGTCTCATGCGTCGGGCCACAATTCGTGCGCCATCTCGCGTAGTTTGTACTTTTGTATCTTCTGCGATGCAGTCATGGGGAATACATCCATGAAATGCACGTACTTCGGTATCTTGAACCAGGAGATCTTGTCCTTGCAGAAGACAGCGACGTCGTGTTCCGACAACTGGACTCCATCGGAGGGAATTATGAAGGCCGCCGGTTGTTCGCCATACTTTTTGGACGGGCACCCGACTACCGCAACATCCTTCACACCAGGCATCGTACCTAGAAAATCCTCGACTTCCTTGGGCGAGATGTTCTCGCCGCCGCGTATGATGAGGTCTTTCAAGCGGCCTGTTATGTAGTAGTAGCCGTCTGCATCCATCCGCCCGATGTCGCCAGAATGCAGCCATCCGCGTTCGTCGATGCACTTGGCTGTCTGCTCTGGCATGTTGTAATACCCCTTCATGGTATTGAAGCCTCTGCAGCAGATCTCGCCGTCCGTGCCTATCGGTGCCAGCTCCTGCGTGTCGGGGTTGATTATCGCCACCTCTACACCCGGCAGAGCCTGGCCTATTGTCTGGCACTTGCGTTCGATCGACGGCTCGAAGTACCGGGTCATGGTCATGACAGGTCCCGATTCGGTCAGCCCGTAGGGATTGGTCACTTCTTTCATGTACATCCTGTCGAACACCTGTTGCATTCGGTGGACCGGACAGGCCGAGCCTGACATTATGCCCGTCCTCAGGCTGGTAAAATCGAATTTCGGGAAAAGCGGATGATCGAGCATCGCTATGTACATGGTGGGCACGCCGTACGTCGCCGTGCAACGCTCCTTCTCGATGGATGTCATCACCTGCACAGGGTCGAACTTCTCGAGAAACACCATTGTCGAGCCATGGTTCACGCAACTCATCACGCCGAGCACGCATCCAAAGCAGTGAAAAAGCGGAACCGGAATGCAGACGCGATCTCTTGAACTCAGATTCTGGCAGGCACCGATCCAGAAACCATCGTTCGCGATATTGCGGTGCGTCAACTGCACCCCCTTCGGGAAGCCCGTCGTGCCGCTCGTGTACTGCATGTTGACTACATCATTGACGTCGCACTCGTTCTGCCGCGCCAGGTAGTCTTCCCACGGAGTTTCCACGGCCAGCGACATTACCTCGTTTAACGAGTACATGCCGCGGTGCTTTTCGCCTCCGAGAAACATAACGCGCTTGAGATGCGGGTACTTCGCGCTCTTGAGATCGCCGCGCGGCCGCGTTTTCAGCTCTGGCACGAGCTTGTTCAGCACCTCCACGTAGTCGCAGTCGCGGTAGCCTGATATGATGAATATGTTCTCCGCTTCGGACTGACCGAGCGCGAAATCCATCTCATGCTCTTTGTAGTTCGTGTTCAGCGGCAGCAGAATCGCTCCGATTTTCGCAGCCGCGAACATGAGAACCACCCAGTGCGGAACATTCGTGGCCCAAAGAGCGATCTTCTCGCCATGCTTGACGCCCAGCGCCATCAGTCCGCGCGCAAGGCGATCTACTTCTTCGCCGAACTCGTACCATGTAAGGCGAAAATCGCGATCTGCGTAGACGACAGCGTCGTTTTCGCCGCAACGGGCGATCGTCTGATCGAGAAGCTGCCCGAGCGTATACTCGCGAGTCACCGGCAGGTTGTGCCAGGGCACACCCATCGACACGCTTTGCACAAACGGCGCCTTGGTGGGTGCAGTTCCGAATGGATCCGTAAGCTTGAACTCTTTCATATTGTCACCTTGTTTTGTCGAGCCTTTTACGGCACGGCCGCATATTTTATCATTTTCTCCGCCGTGAGGCTATCGCAAATTCACAAATATTGCATTGTGGTCTGAAACACCTTCCGCCCCGACGACCACAGGTGGACCGTCGGGTTCCAAGCTCCTAAGCATTATATAGTCCAGCGTGGAACCGTTTCTGCGCCCCCTGCCCGGATGTGTAACGCGCGAACCGGGCTCGAGACCTTCCATCGCGTCTTTGAAACCGGCCTCGGCCATGAGATCGAAGATTGCTCTGTCTTGCGCTTGTCCGTTCCATTTGTCGGCATTCATGTCGCCGGCGATCACTACAGGTGCAGGAGGCTTTCTGCTCCGCCGCTTGGGCCGGACGATTTCCATGAGCTGCATTACAGACAGCATGCGTTTGGTCCTGTTGCTGCGGGCCGCCTCTTCCGTGGTCTGTCCGTAGTTGGATTTGAGATGCACCGCATAGACTGCGGCCGTCACGGACGGCGACAACAGCACGTTCGCCTCCGCGTAGCCGCGCGGCGGCGTGTCGGCTTTCGCCTGCCGCCATCTGCTCCAGTTCGCGGAAACAACCGGAAGCGTCGTCGCTATGACGTCTTGCTGCATGTCGAACCTGTCGCGTCTTCGATAGCCTGTCGTTACGGCGACCGTCAGATTCGTCCGTCCTATGGCATCGCAAAGCGCTTTGGCGACCTTCTCGTTCCTTATTTCGTTGAGGCACAGGATTATGTCGTTCGTGCCGGTGGCGTCCGCCAGGTCGAGCCCGGCGCGCAGCATTTTCCCCGCCTTCGCTATCGTCGCCGCCTCCACTGCCGCAGACGCCCGGTGCTCCGCCCTGCCGGAAGGGAACCACTGCCCGTTCCATGTGCCTACCGTGACGGCGGCCAGCAAGAGCGATGCACAGCCTGTCATGCGATTGTCTTTATGACCGGCGCGGGCGGCTTGTTGTAGACGCGGGAGAACGGCGGCACCGAGTCCTTGAGCCACACGTTGCCGCCGATCTCCGAGTCGTGGCCTATTGTCGTGCCGCCGCCGAGTATCGTGGCGTTTGCGTATATTACGACGTTGTCTTCGATGTTCGGATGGCGCTTCAGGCCTTTTACGAGCGCGCCGTTGCCGTCCTTGTCGAACGACAGCCCGCCAAGCGTCACGCCTTGATACAGCCTGACATTGCGCCCGATTACCGTTGTTTCGCCGATGACCACACCGGTCCCGTGGTCTATAAAGAACCGCTCGCCGATTGTCGCGCCGGGATGTATGTCTATGCCTGTCTTTGAGTGCGCCAGTTCGGACATCACGCGCGGCAGTATCGGCACTTCCAGCCTGTACAATTCGTGGGCGAGGCGGTGAATCGTCACTGCGTACAACCCTGGATAGGCCATGACGACCTCCATGCGGCTTGTCGCCGCGGGATCGCCGTCGTAGGCGGCGTCTATGTCGGTCTCCACAAGCCGCCTGACTTCCGGCAGGCGCGCGACAAACGCCGCGGTTGTCGCGCCGGCGTCGCGGTGCGGGCAAAGCAAGGCGATCTCGCGCTCGAGATCGGCCGACATCCCCTCGACGGCCCCCTTGACGCCGAGCTCGCCGTAGACGCAGGGATGCAACGCCGCCATCCCGTGTTTGATGATGTGCGCGGTTCTCTGGGGCAGTGTCATTGTTTTTTCCTTCCGATACGGGCTATGACGCGCGACGCACCGAGGTTTTTCAATCCGAGCGCCAGGAGTATTTTTCCGAGAACATGCCGGGATTCCGCTCGCACTTCTTTTATCTCGATGCCTTCGGCGTCGCACAACGCGCGAAAATCCTTTAGCGTTATGCAGTGGATGTTGGGCGTGTCGTACCATTGGAACGGCAGCGCCTTCGATACGGGCAGGCGGCCTGTCAGACCAAGGGTCAGACGGATCCTGTAGGCCGCGAAATTCGGGAACGAGACGATGGCCTCGTCGGCGATTCTCAGCGCTTCGTTCAGCAGTCCCCTCGGATTTTTCACTTCTTGAAGCGTATCGGAGCAAATCGCGACGTCATAGTGCTTGTCTGGTATCACCGAAAGTCCTTCGTCCGCATCCACCCAGTACACATCGTGCCCGTCCGCGACCGCTTCCTTGAACTTGTCGATGTCGATTTCGACACCGTCGCCTTTTACGCCTTTGTCTTCACGCAGAACGTTGAGAAGAGTTCCGTCGCCGCACCCTATGTCGATTGCATGGGCGCGATCAGGCACCATCGAGACGACCCCTTTGTAAAGGCGTCGCTGCCAATTCATGACTTTCGGCTTCCTGTTGTCGAGAAAACCGCCTATGAGTCCGGACAGATCGTCGATGTCCGTCAAGAACGAGTCGTGTCCGGTTCCCGCCTCAAGATGGCAGTACGTGACGTCCTTGCCGTTTCTGAGCAGCGCCTCGGTGATGTCCTTGGACTGCCACTCGGTGAAAAGGATGTCGTTCTGGTAGGACGCCACGAGACACTTCGCCTTGACTCTGGCGCATGCTGCGTCCAGCGACCCGTATCGGGCTCCGGCGTCGAAAAGATCCATGGACCGGGTTATGTGCAGGTAGCTGTTGGCGTCGAACCGGCGCACGAACTTCATCGCCTGATAGTCGAGATAGCTCTCGATCTGGAAGTATGTCTTGAAATCCTTCTCTCTCTTGGCCCGTTCTTGCGCAGGCGCCTCCACGAAATTCTTCTGAAGTTCGCGATGGAACTTCTCCTGGAGCAGTTCCCTTGAAAGGTAGGTTATATGCGCTAGCTGCCGCGCCGACGCGAGACCCGTCTTCGGTCCCTTGCCGTCGCCTTCGAGATAGTAGTCGCCTCCTTTCCATGCGGGATCTTCCGTGATCGCCGCGCGCCCGACCACGTCGAAAGCAAGCGCCTGCGTATTGAGCGAAGCCGAGGTCGCGATAAGGCACGCCTTCTCCATCTCGTCCGGACAGCGGGTTATCCAGTCCATGACCTGCAGCCCGCCGTAGCTGCCGCCTATGAGTGCGGCGAGCTTCTTCACGCCAAGCTGCTTGAGGAACATCCGGTAGACGTCTACCGCGTCGGAAAAACCGTACTGCGGGAAAGCGGAACCATACGGCTTGCCCGTATCGGGATTTATGGACATGGGGCCGGTCGTCCCGCTGCACCCCCCTAGAACGTTCGCGCACACTACATGCCAACGCCTTGTGTCGATGGCTCTGCCGGGGCCGACCATCAGTTCCCACCACCCGCTCGGCTTGGTTTCACCCGGCCTTATGCCCGCGACATGGGCGTCGCCGGTCAATGCGTGGCATATGAAAACAACGTTGCCGTCCCGCATCGGGGCGCCGCACTCCTCGTACTGCACCTCGATCTTCTTCAAAACGCCGCCCGTTTCGAACCTGAAGCCGCCCTCCGGCAACTTCAAATCCATCACTTTGGGCTCTACTATACCGACTCCTTCTGTCATAAAATGCATTGTGTCAAATTCTGTCGAGATGGTGAAGGTTTCCAGGCGCGATTCCGTCCGGACCTTGCTTCCCCGGCACGACGCGGCTGACGCTGCGGTTGGCCGGATCGAATATCGCCTGCGCGACGGCCTGGACTTCGCCGGGCGTCACCGCGAGTATCGACTCGACCTGTTCTTCAGTCGAGACAAGCCGTCCGAACGACAGGAGCGTCGCGCCGTAGAAAAACAGCTTTGAAGTGACGCGTTCGTGCGACAGGCGAAAGTTGCCCACGAGAAAACGCTTGGCGCGTTCCAGCTCTGCCGCGGGAATCTTTTTCGAGCATATCCTGTCGAGTTCGCGATCGACCGTGGCTAGCGTCCTCTCGAACTTCGCCGGATCCATCCCTGCGGTTATCGTGAACATTCCTGCATCTTTGAAAAACTGCATTCTCGAGGCGATGTCGTAACTCAGTCCGCGGCGCTCGCGTACCTGTTGGAAAAGCCGGCTGGACATCCCCCGGCCGAGCACCGTGTCCATCAACGTCGCAGCGTATTTTCTGGGGTCTCCAAAGCCGAAGGTTCTGTAGCCGAGCGCCAGCTGCGTCTGCTGGATGTCCTTCTCGGCAACGACCGCTGGAACCGTAGGTTTTGTAAAATCGACCGGCGAGAAGTTCAGTGCGCGAGCTCGTCTGCGGCACTTTGCCATGCGCCGCTCGATTTCCGCCACGGCCCGCCTTTCATCAAAACGCCCGACGACTACGGCAACGGTGTTTGACGGCGTGTAATGCGAGTTGACATACCGGCGAAGATCGTCCGGACGCATCGGCGCGAGCGACTCCGGAGTCCCCGAAACCGGCGCGCCCAGCTGGCTGGACGGGAAAAGCGCCCGCTGGAGATTTTCCATCGCTACGGCGTCCGGCTCGTCGGCGTACATCCGTATCTCTTCGATCACGACCTGTTTCTCGCGGGCGAATTCGTCGTCCGGCATTGTCGCGTTGAGATACATGTCGAGTATTATATCGACCGCCTCGGCCAGACACTCGTACGGCAGATGGGCGAAGTAGCACGTCGATTCCTCGCTGGTGCATGCGTTGAAGTTCCCGCCTCTCCCCTCTATCTCGCGAGTGATGTCGACCGGACGGCGGGTGGGCGTGCCCTTGAAAAGCATATGTTCGATAAAGTGTGAAATGCCCGCCGTCTTGTCCGTCTCGTGCCGCGAACCTGAAGCCACGAAAAGACCGAACGCGACAGATTCCGCTTCGCATGGCGCCAAAACTATGCGCATGCCGTTTGACAATGTTTCGATTGTTGGTGTCATTGAGTCTTCCCCGTCAAAGCGCCGCGACATTCAACTCCTTTAATGTCGTGCGGCCATCGTAAAGCGCCTTGCCGACGATAGCCGCGCGCAGGTTCCGCCTCTCGAGTCCCTTCAGGCTCTCGATGTCGTATGGAGAGCTTACGCCTCCCGAAGCCGTGATCTGGCATGCCGGCGCGGCGTCGCATATGGCCGCCATCTGCGTCAGATTCGGCCCTCCGAGCATCCCGTCCGTCGCAGTGTCGGTGTATATTATCGTCTTGACGCCGATTCGCGACACTGCGCGCGCCAGCTCCGTAGCCATTACATCCGTCGTGTTGACCCACCCCTTTGTCTGGACGAATCCGTTTCTGGCGTCGATCCCCACCGCGATCTTGTCGCCGTAAAGCTCGACGGCGGCCGAAAGAAACTCGGGATCCTCCAGCGCGGCCGATCCTATCACGGCCCTCGCGGCGCCGGCCTCGATGACGGCGCGAAGGTCGTCCGGCGTGCGGATGCCTCCGCCCACCTCGACAGGGCCGCCGAAAGCCTTGATTATCTCGGCGATGACTGCCGCATGCCGCGGCGCCCCGTCGAACGCTCCGTCCAGATCCACCACATGCAGTTCGCGCCCGCCCTGGTCTCTCCAGTCTTTGGCCTGTGCCGCCGGATCGTCGCCGTAGACTGTCGCCTCGTCGGCCCGTCCCTGTCTCAGCCGGACGCACTTGCCGCCTTTGAGGTCTATCGCTGGCAATATTATCATATCACGCCTTTCGACGACGGAACGCCCTTTTCGAGCGGATCGATCGCCTTTGCCGCACGAAGCGCCCGCGCGAAACTTTTGAAGAATCCTTCGCATACATGATGCGCTTCGTCTCCGTATATCTGGCGGAGATGTATGTTGCTGCGCGATTCGACGCTGACCGCCCGGAAGAACTCCTCGACGAGCTTCACCTCGAAATCTTTGACGAACATGTGTTTCATCGACGACTGCATCGACAGAAAAGGCCGCCCCCCGAGGTCGAGCGACGTCTCGCAGAGCGCCTCGTCCATAGGTATGGACGCGAACCCGTATCTGACGATTCCCCGCCTGTCTCCAAGCGCCTGGTTTACGGCCTGGCCGAACACAAGCCCAGTGTCTTCCACGGTGTGGTGGTAGTCCACGTCGAGGTCGCCTTCTGCCTTGATGTCGAGATCGATCAACGCGTGCTTCTTGAGAAGCTCCAGCATGTGGTTGAAAAATCCGATGCCGGTATCGATGGTTCCTTGTCCTGAACCGTCGAGATTCAGCTTCAGAGATATCCGTGTTTCCCTGGTGTTGCGCTCCAGCGCCGCCGTTCTCATATGTCTGTGATTCCTCCGGTTGGCTTCAGCCGGCTACGTCCCCTGATGGAGCCGACCATCCGTTAAATTCATTCATTGCCTTCTCCGCACCCGCTTTCAAGACCGTCGCGCAGGCCTTGACGGCCTCCGCCACGACAGTGTCCATGATCTTGCGCGTGGCAGGATCGAACTTGCCGAGTACATGCCCTATTACGTTTCGCTTGTCGTTGCCAACTCCGAGCTTGACTCGCGCGAACGACTGGGTGCCCAGCCGCTCTATCACGCTTCTGATGCCGTTGTGGCCTCCGCACGAGCCGCCTTTCCTTACGCGCAGCCTGCCGACCGGCAGGTCGATGTCGTCCTGGACCACGAGCAGATCTTCCGCCGTAGCATTGTTGTATTTCACGACCGGAGCGATCGAATCGCCGGAAGCGTTCATGTACGTCTGCGGTTTTACGAGTATGACGGGAACGCCGGCGAACACGCCTTTGGCCATAAGGCATGAGAACGAACGCTTCGTCTCCCATACCGCCCCGATCGCGGCGGCGATGGCGTCCACCGTCTCGAAGCCGACCGAATGCGGCGTATTGGCGTATTCCGCCCCGGGGTTGCCTAGTCCGGCTATAATCTTCATTCGTGGTTGAACAAATCGTTTATCGACTCGTTCTCGTGAGTCCGCTTTATAGCCTCGCCGATGAGCGGTGCGACCGAAAGCTGCGTGAGCTTGAACGGGAGTTTCGAAGGGTCGAACCCTGCCCTTAGCGGTATCGAATCCGTTATCACAAGCTCGTCAAGCTGTGTTTCGGTCATGAGACGCTCTTCGCCCTTCGCCGTGAGCGGGAAGTGCGACACGAAAGCGTGCACCGACCTCGCGCCGTTCTCGCGGCACATCGTCGCCGCGGCCGAAAGCGTACCGCCCGTCGCCGTCATGTCGTCTATCATTATCACGTCGCAGTCCTTGACGTCGCCGACGACCGAGAATGCGTCTACCGTTGAGTCGCCCGTTCTCTGCTTCGCGACTATAGCCAGACCGCACCCGAGTTTGCGGCTGTAGCC
>CAMOXA010000010.1 GCA_946628745.1 uncultured Verrucomicrobiota bacterium
TTATGCCGCTACACTCCCGCCAGAATTGCACGGAATATGGTATAATATACATATGAAAACACGACTGATGGCGGCTGTTGCCGCGCTTGTTGCGGCTTTCGCGTCGCAGGCATATGAATTCGGCGAGGGCGTCCCTTCGCCGCGCGAGATTGTGGTGAAAGCCGCGCGGCAGCTTGTCGCCGCGGACGCCACGCTCTACAGACCGAATGGCGTCAAGGGCGGCAAGGCGTACGGCGGCGGCGAATATGTACACTATGCCGTCGTGTCGCTTTGGGCGAGCGCAATCGAATGCGCCGCGAAAGCCGGCGATGCGAAACTGGAGAAGGAACTGACGGCCAAGCTTGACGAAGTCAGAGCGAAGCCGACTGTGTTTCACAGGGTGCGGCATGTCGACATGTCGATTACAGGCGCCGTGCCGCTGGCGATCGCGTCAAGGGGCGGCGGCGCGGACGTCCGCGAGCTGGGCCTAGGCTACGCGGACAGGCAGTGGGAGCCGCCGGCGGAAGGCGACGACTGGGGCGATAAATGGTACGAGCCGATTCCGTTCGCCGAGCGCCGCGCGTGGTTCGACAAGGGCTTCACGCCGGAGACGCGGCTGTGGATCGACGACATGTACATGATAACGCTTCTGCAGTCGTGGGCGTTCAGAGTGACAGGCGAGCGCAAGTACATCGAGCGGTCCGCCCGCGAGATGTGCATGTACCTCAAGCGCCTGCAGCGCGCCGACGGACTTTTCGACCACGCGCCGGGCGTCCCCTTCGCCTGGGGGCGGGGCGACGGATGGATGGCGGCGGGAATGGCCCTCAACCTGAAATACCTCCCGGACGGCAGCGAGTGGCGCGCGCCGATACTGGACGGCTGCCGCAAGATGATGACCACGCTAATGTGCAGGCAGCGCGCCAGCGGACTGTGGGGCCAGCTCGTGGACGACGACGAATCGTGGGACGAGACCAGCGGTTCGGCCATGTTCGCGTACGCCCTCGCCGAGGGCGTCAACAACGGTTGGCTCGCCGATCGCGACAAGTGCAGCCGCGCCGTCGACAGAGCGTACGCCGCGCTCGCCGCGCGCGTCGACGAATACGGCAATCTCGGCGGAGTATGCGTAGGCACCGGCAAGCGCAACAGCCGCGACTGGTACATGTCCAGGCCGACATGCGCGGGCGACCCCCACGGACAGGCTCCGCTTATGTGGCTATGCGGCGCGCTGATGGATGCCACCCCTTGATTTCGTCCGGCGTTTGATATATAATGTCACGCCATGCAGCAAAGAGATTTACAAGAGATTCTAACCGGGGTGCGCGCCAAAATCGCAGCGGCGTGCGCCCGCGCGGGACGCAATCCGTCCGAAGTCGAAATCGTCGCGGTCACCAAGACGCACGGTGCCGAGGTCGTCGACGAGGCGTGGCGCGCGGGTCTCAAGATTGTCGGCGAGAACAAAGTGCAGGAGGCGGCCTGGAAGAAACCCGCGAGCGTATCCGGCCCAGAGTGGCACCTGATAGGCCACCTGCAGAGCAACAAGGTCAGACACGCGCTGGAACTTTTCGATTTCATCCACAGCGTCGACTCGGCCAGGCTCGCGGACAGAATCAATTTCATCGCCGACGAAATCGGCGCGTCGCCGCGCATACTCCTCGAAGTGAACGTGTCGGGCGAGAAATCGAAGAGCGGGATGCCGCCAGCCGACGTGGAGTCCGCCGTGCGGCACATAATCGAGGAGTGCCCGCGCGTGACGGTCGAAGGGCTCATGACGATGGCGCCATTCAGCGAGAACCCCGAAGACGCCAGACCGTATTTTCGCGCTCTCCGCGAACTGCGCGACTCGGTGCAGCAAAGCCTCGGCGCCGGGCTGCCGCGGCTTTCGATGGGCATGAGC
Organism: uncultured Verrucomicrobiota bacterium; assembly: GCA_946628745.1. Taxonomy (GTDB): domain Bacteria; phylum Verrucomicrobiota; class Kiritimatiellia; order RFP12; family UBA1067; genus UBA1067. The sequence continues at coordinate 1,874 of CAMOXA010000010.1, forward strand.
GGGGACTACGAGGTCGCCGTCGAAGAGGGCGCGACATGGGTGCGGCTTGGGAGCGTACTTTTCGGCGACCGCCCGAAGGTGAAGTCCGTAAGGGCCGTCGCGGACGGAGACTGGTCCGCCGGCGGCGGGCTGGACTCGTATTCCGGCGCGGGCCCGACAGTGCGCGTTCTCGACTGACGGGAGGAGACGGCGATGATTCTGGCAAGCGCTCTTTCTGAAGGTCTCGAGTTCGCGATGCTTTTCGCCTTCGGCTTTTCCTGGCCGTTCGCGATATGGCGCACGTACAAGGCCAAGCGGGTGGACGGCAAGTCCCCGCAATTCATGGTCATCGTGCTTCTGGGCTACGTGTGCGGAATCGCCGCGCATCTTGTCGAAGGCACGAAACTGTGGCTCTGCCTCGTCTATATCGTCGACATGGCGCTTGTCTCGACGGACCTTGCGCTTTACTGCCGCTATTCAAGGAGGAACCGCCGATGAGACTTTTCGTCGCCACGCACAACCGGCACAAAATACGCGAGATATCCCAGATACTCCCAGGCTTCGAGATCGTCGCGGACGACCCCGTGGGCGTCGAAGAGACCGCGCCTGATTTTACAGGCAACGCGCTCATCAAGGTTCGGGCAATCGCGGCGCGACATCCGGGCGAGTGGTGCATGGCCGACGATTCGGGGCTGGAGGTTAAGGCGCTAGGCGGGGCGCCAGGCGTCCGGAGCGCCCGATACGCCGGCGAGCCGACGGATACCGCGGCCAACAACGCCCTGCTCTTGAAGAATCTCGAAGGCGTCGAAGACAGGACGGCCAACTTTACATGCGCGGTGGCGCTCGTGGATCCAAACGGACGCGAACACACGGTCGAGGGAAGGTGCTACGGCAGAATCGCGCTGGCGCCGTCAGGCGCGGAGGGGTTCGGGTACGATCCGCTTTTCATACCAGACGGCCGCGACAAGCCGTTCGCGGAGCTCTCGCCGGACGAAAAGAACGCGATTTCGCACCGCGGCCGGGCGCTGGCAGAGGCGGTAAAGATCATCCGCGGGAAGAAGCGCGGCGGCGTCATGGCATGGTTGAGGCTCTTTCGCGCGGTGAATCTGCCGACGGTGCCCGGCGACGTTTTCGTTGGCGCGGCGGCCGCGCTGACTACAGGCGGCCTCGCGGCGTCGCCCTGGCTGGATCTCGGCTGGAGCGCGAGGTTCCTCTCGCCAGTCTGGTGGGCGGCCGGGGCTAGCGTCTTTCTCTACATGTTCGGGCTTGTCCACAACGACATCAGAGGCGCCGCGACCGACAAGGACCGGCCGATACCCGACGGAGAGATCTCTATGGACGCGGCGCTCGCCGCGGCGACCGCCTGCCTCGGGGCGGCCGGACTTTGCGCCTGGGCGGGGGGACTTCTCGCCGGGGGACTCTGGTCGAGCGTCTCGTGGCCGCGCTACGCGCTGCTGCTCGTCGTCGCGATCGTATCGTACAACCGCTTCAAGCAGTGGTGGATGATGGGCGCCTGCCGCGCACTCAATGTCGTCGCCGGCGCGGCGGCGGCGGGCGCAGTCAATTCGCGCGTCCTTTGCGCGGCCGTGATATGGTGGGCGTACATCTCGCTCGTGACGCTGTACTCCGACGGCGAGGAAAGCGACCCGGCGAAAAAACGGTCCGTCGGCTTTCTCGTCGGGGCGATCGTCTACCTCCAGCTCGGGGCGCTCGTCATGCTGGCGCTCGCCTACCCGAACGTAAGCGGTATACGCCCATTGCTGATAGCGGGCGCGGTCATGCTCGCCGCGCTGAGGCTCATGAAGCAGCTGCTGCCGCGCGTGAGCGCGTCGTGAAGCGCGAGGCGCCTTTGCGCTTCTTTCACGGTAATATTTTCGCGATTCCGCGCCGCGAAGGCCCATGAATTGCTATAATAATGGGGAAACATTCCATAATCCGCGGGAGGCACATCAATGTACACAAGAACCAAGGTATCGATATCCGCCATCGTCGCGCTCGTGGCGCTCGGGCTTTTCGCCGGCGAAAAGCCGGCGTACCGCGACACGTCGCTCACGTTCGAGGAACGCGCTGTCGATCTCGTCTCGCGCATGACGCTCGACGAGAAGTTCGGGCAGCTGGGGCGCAATTCGATAGCGGTGCCGCGCCTCGGGCTCGACAAGTACGATTACTGGAACGAGGCTCTGCACGGCATACAGAACGGAACCGGCGAGGGCACGTCGTTCCCGATGCCTCTGTCGCTCGCGCAGACCTGGGACGAAGAGTTCATACGCAAGGTCGCCTCCGCGATAGGCGACGAGTGCCGCGGACATTCCCGGCCGGCGAGCGAGGGCGGCCGCGGCCGCGGGCTCACCTACTGGTGTCCGACGGTGAATCTCGCCAGGCACCCGCTCTGGGGCCGCACGAACGAGGCGTACGGCGAGGACCCGTACGTCGCGGGCCGCCTGGCGAGCGCGTTCGTGGAAGGCATGAAAGGCGACGACCCGCGCTACCTCAAGACGGTGCCGACCATAAAGCACTACGCCTTGAACAACCATGAGAACGGGCGCGGCTCGACGTCGTCCGACGCGAGCGACGCGGACATACGCGACTACTACGCGCGGGTCTACCGCTACATAGTCGAGCGCACCGACGTCCCCTCGCTTATGAGTGCCTACAACGCGGTCAACTTCACGCCGTCGTCGGGCAATCCGTTTCTTCTGACGACGTTGTTGAGGGATACATTCGGCTTCACGGGGTTTGTCGTTTCGGACTGCGGGGCGATCGACAATCTGGAGCGCCAGCAGAAGTGGCGTCCGCGCCGTAATACCGTCGAGAAAGACAACTACCGTCTGCGCGACGGCGTGCCGCTCGAAAAGTACGTAGACGCCGACGGGGTCGTCACCAAGCCGGGCTCGGTCGCGATGGCCATGATGGCCGGATGCGACATGGACTGCAACGGCGACATATATCCGCGCGAGGCGAGGAAGGCATATGCGGCGGGGCTTCTGGACGAGGGCCAGCTGAACATCAACATCTACCGCAGCCTGCTCTCGCGCTTCAAACTCGGCGAGTTCGATCCCGTCGAAGACGTCGCGTACAACGGCGCCGAATACTCGTTCGCCGCCGCGGTCGAAACGCCCGAACACCGCGCGCTCGCCGACGAAGCGGCCTCGCGCTCGGTCGTGCTGCTGAAGAACGACGACGGCATTCTGCCGCTCAACGCCCGCAAGCTCAGAAGAATCGCCGTCGTGGGCGAGCTCGCCGATACGTGCTTTCTGGGCAACTACTGCGGCAAGCCGAAGGAGAAGAACCGAATCTCGCCGTATGCCGGCATCGTGGACTATCTTTACGTGCACAATCCGCGCGCGGCCGTCTCGCTCGTCACATCGTTCGGCGAAAACGGCGAGATACGCGCAGAGGACCGCGAGAGCATCGAGACGGCCGACGTCGTGCTGGTCGTATGCGCCGACGAGCACGGCGATTCGTCCGAAGGCCACGACCGCACGCAGCTTAAGCTGTACCGCGCCCAGGCGGAAATCGCGCGAAACGCCGCGGCGCTGAATCCGGACACAATCGTCTTCCTGCAGACTGCGAATGTCGTGGAACTGGATGTTTTCAAGAATGCGGTCAAGGCCATACTCTGGTCGTCGCACAACGGCCAGGGCCAGGGCACGGGGCTGGCCAACCAGGTGTTCGGCGAAGTGAACCCGTACGGCAAGCTGACGTTCACATGGTACGCGAAAGAGTCGCAGCTGCCGGGCATACGCCAATACGGACTCAAGGAGAAGTTCCTGCCGGACGAAAAGCCGTATCCCTGCGGCGGCTTCACGTACCAGTATTTCGGCGGAGACGTGGAGTACCCGTTCGGCTACGGTTTGAGCTACACGACGTTCGAGTATGCTAACGCGAAGATCGACAGGACGTCCGCGGACGCAAACGACAAGATCCGCGTTTCGGTCGACGTGAAAAACACCGGGCGGCGCGAAGGGTCCGAAATCGTCCAGGCGTACGTTGCGTATCCGAAGGGGCGCGGACTGCCTGCGAAGCAGATCAAGGGATTCGCGAAGATCGATTTGAAGCCCGGCGAGACGAAGCGGGCCGACATCGAGATAGACGTCGCCGACTGCTGCTTCTGGGACGGCTCGCGGCGCGTCGTGCCCAACGGCACGTACGCTGTCGAGATAGGCGCGTCGTCGGCCGACATAAAGGCGAGCTTCCCGGTGAACGTCACAGGCCGCCTCGCGGCGAAGCTCGGGGTTGTCGCGGCGAAACCGGCCGACGTGGTCGTGAAGTTCGGCGCGAAGATGGCGTCGGGTCTTTCGATAACGCTCGTCGACGACAGCTTCCTCGCGCCCGCAGCCGCGAAGACGACCTACAAGTCCTCCAACGAGGCGGTTGCGAAAGTCGACGGGGCCGGCATGGTCTACGGCGTCGCGCCCGGCACGGCGACAATCACGGCTCGGGTCGAATACAACGGCAGCGTCAAGACAGCCGGCTTCCCTGTGGCGGTCGTGCCGGCCGGCGGCGCGGTCACGCCGCCCGTCGAGCCGATCCGCCGCGTCGTCCCGCTCAAGCCGCTCGCCAAAGACGCGACAAAGGTCGATCGCGACGCCCTGGAGGAAGCGATACGCGTCAAGGTGCGCGGCGACGACTACGATCCCGGGACGCTCGCAGCGTACCATGACGGAATAAAGAAGGCGCGCAAAGTGTTTTTCGATCCGAAAGCGACGCAGGCCGAAGTCGACGCGGCGTACGGCGAACTCGCCGCGGTCAAAAGCCGCCTGCGCGATTTCAGGCATATCGTGGCGGACTTTCGCCAGGCCAACAGGACATGGCCATTCGGGAACGGCAACGTCTGGGTCAACTGGACGAACGCGAAAGACGCCGAAGGCCGCGACACTGTGGCGGACTTCACGGGGCACGATCCGCGAAAACTGGAGCTGCGCTTTACCGTAACGCTCACGCCTTCGGACTACACGATACCTTTTGCAGATGCCGTGGACGGCGGCAGCTTCATCAAGCTCAGGTCCGTCAACGTCGCGCAAAAAGACAACGATCCCGACCTCCAAGTCTTCGGCGGATCTCTGACGTCGAACGACGAGCACAACTACGGCTGGCGCGTACAGGACTATGTGACCGCCTGGGGCCGCACCGAGGTCGCCGTACCGCTCGCCACCGTGAATCCGGACGGGAGCACGGGGCTGCCTTGCATCGACAAGGGGTTCAAGGCCGACGGCTCCAAACGCTATTCGCGCGGCAAGATAGACTGGTCGCGAATCGACCGCTTTTTCATGAATATCAATTTCAAGGACAGGTACCGCAAGCGCCTGTCGGTGACGACCAAGATCGAGAATTGCCGCGTCGTCGACGTCACGCTCGAAGAAGAGCGCGAGAAACTCGACGCGATGCTTTCGGAAAAAGCGGGCGACGTCGCCTGCGACTGTCCGCTCAAGCGCACCGCCTACGCAGAGGCGGTCGCGAAGGCGAAGGCGGCGCTGGACGCCGGCAACGTCGGCGTCGTGAGAAAGGCGATGGCCGATCTTGCCGCGGCGAGGGAAGACGCCGGTGTGAGGACGACCGTCGACAAATCGGCGCTGAGCGCCGCGGTCGGGGCGCGCGTAAAGACGTTCTCTCGCTACACGCCCGAGTCCGTCAGGGAATACAAGGAAACGGTCCGCAAGTGCGCGGAAACGCTTCTTGCGGACAATGCGACGCAGCTCGACGTCAACCGCGCGGCCAGGAAGGCCGCCGCCGCGCCGTCGCTCTTGAAGCTGGAGCGCGTCACGCCGCGCGTCATCGCGAAGCTGCTGGACGAAGAGAGCGTCGAGCGGCACCATCTTTGCGTGAGCGTGCCGGCGAACGTCGACCTGTCGGCCGACGGCGACTACAGGGTGACGGTGCGCTACCAGATCAAATTCGAATCGACCCACGCGAAGCGTCCCGCCGGCGACGGCTGGCTGAAGCTGCTCGTCAACGGCCGCGCGCGCGTCTGGGGCGACACTGACTCGCGCGGCGAATCGGCGATTGCGGTGGCGTCGATGAGCTGCCTAAGGGACAGTCCGCTCGCCGTCTACTCCAAGCCCGGCGAGTGGATGACCGTCGAGCACGAGATACCTGTCGCCAAGCTCGCGGGCGGCAGGCTCACACGGTTCGAAACGTATCTGTTCAACGACACGGGCGCATACCAGGGCGAGCCCGGCGAAGGAATCGACTGGAACAACGACAGCGGCGTCAAGATGACGGTGCGCGGCGTGGAGGTGCTGACCGACAGGCCGTAACGCGCGCCAGGTGCAGACCGGAATTGAATTCGACAATAACCGAAACATCCGAAAGGAGCTGAAGTGGACACGACAAGAAGACAGTTCATCATATCGGCGGCGGCCGCGGGTCTGATGGCCAAAGCGGGCGTCGCAGGGCCGGCGCTGCGCACGGGACGGCTCGTCAAAGGACGCAAGATCAATATCGCGTGCGTCGGATGCGGCGGCAAGGGAGCGGACGACGTGCGCCAGTTCTCGGGCGAGAACATCGTCGCCCTGTGCGACGTCGACATCGCCCGCGCGTCGCAGGCGTTTCTTTCGCACCCCAAGGCGAAACTGTTTCGCGACTGGCGCGAGATGCTCGCCGCGATGGACGCCGAAATCGACGCCGTCGTGGTCTCGACGCCTGATCATATGCATTTCCCGATAGCGCTTCGCGCCATTGAAATGGGCAAGCATGTATACGTCCAGAAACCTCTTACCCACACTGTCAAAGAGGCCCGGCTCCTGCTGGAGGCCGCCCGGCGGCACGGCGTCGCGACACAGATGGGCAACCAGGGACACTCGAACGAAAGCACTCGTCTGTTCAAGGAAATGCTCGACGCCGGGGCGATCGGCGACGTCGGCGAAGTGACGATTTGGACCAACCGCCCCGTATGGCCCCAGGACAAAGAACCGCCGAAGGGCGGCATGGCGGTGCCAGAGACGCTCGACTGGAATCTGTGGCTCGGCGTGGCGCCGTGGCGTCCGTACGACAGGGCGTACGCGCCTTTCGACTGGCGCGGATGGTGGGACTACGGTTCCGGCGCGATAGGCGACATGGGCTGCCACACGATCGACGCGGCTTTCTGGGCGCTCGATCTGCGCGCGCCTGAAAGCGTCTCTGCGGAGGTCGTCGGCGGCAACGCGTTCTCGTGTCCCAAAGGCTCGATAGTGACGTACAAGTTCCCGGCGCGCGGGAAGCGTCCGCCCGTGACTCTCAAGTGGTACGACGGCTGCTGCAAGCCGGAGCGTCCGGCGTTTCTGCCCGAAGGCGAAAAGATGTCCGCCTCGGGGCAGGTGTTCGTCGGGACCAAGGGCTTCATTTTCTGCCCGGGCGATTACTGCGACAGCGCGCGGCTTTATCCTGAAAGCCTGCGCGCGACGTTCGTCCAGCCGCCGAAGACGCTGCCGCGCATCGCGAACGGACACTACCAGAACTGGCTGGACGCCATTCGCGGCGTCGTGGACGCGCCTTGCTCGAACTTCGAGCACGCCGCGCCGCTCACGGAAATCGCCCTGCTCGGCGCGGTCGCCGTCAGATCGCGTTCGTCGTTCAGGTGGGACGCCGCGTCGCTGAAGTGCGACAATCCCGCCGCGCAGCGTTTCATTTCCAAAGCATACCGCATGTTCTGACAAGAGAGGAAAAGCAAAATGAAAAGACTTGCCGTCTGTATCGCGCTTGGCGCGGCGTTTTCGTCGGGCGCGGCCGAGCTCAGGCTTTCGCTCCAGGCTTACACCTTCCGCGACCGCACGTTCGCCGAAACCGTCGAGACCGCCGCGCGCCTCGGATACGCGAATCTCGAGGCGTACCCCGGCCAGAAGCTCGGCGGAGGCATGGAGGGCACGACCGACTATCACATGGGCCCCGAAACCCTCGCCCGTCTCAAGGCGTATCTCGCGACGGCGCCCGTCAAAGTCGTCTCCTACGGCGTAACGGGTGCCGGCGGGGACGACGAGTGGCGAAAGCTGCTCGCGTTCTGCCGCGAACTCGGCATCGGGCTCGTCCAGATAGAGGTCGGCCCGGACAATGCCCGGCTCAAGCATATCGCCGGACTCGCCGGAGAGTACGGCATACGCATAGGCCTGCACAACCACCGCCAGAAAGAAGGCCGCCCCGAGAACGTCCTCGCCGCGCTCGGCGACTGCGACGCGATTGTCGGCGCCGGAGCGGATATCGGACACTGGCACAACTCGGGCGTGAACCCGCTGGAGGGCGTCAAGAAGCTCGCGGGGAGATTCCATTGCATCCACGCCATCGATTCGTCCGCCGATTCGGCCGGCCGCGACGTGGCTCTCGGCTCGGGCGTAATCGACGTAAAGGGAGTCCTCGACCAGCTCAAGGCCAATGAATCGGGAATCGTGTACGTGACCGTCGAAGACGAGTGGCAGCACGCCGACCTCGAAGAGGCCGTGGCCGCCAGCGCGCGCTGGTTCAAGGCGTGGCAGCGCGGCGAGCTCGCGCCGTGCGGACGCATCGCCGTCGATTCGATCGATACGCTCTGGAAAGATGTCGACGGCAAGTCGCCGCGCCTTTGGGACATTGCGGCGATCGGCGGCGAGAACATCGAAGAAAAGGTCTCGCAGATGCGCGCGATCGGCCTCGAGCCCGGTTCCCTCGAAAGCGACGCGAAGGGCATGAACGAGAGGGAGGGCGTCGCGAGCGCGTTCGCCGGCGAGGATGTGAAGTTCTGCCGTCCGTGGGCGGAGAAGGCGTACATCTCGTGCGAAACGACATTCCTTGTCGCCGCCAACTACTACACCATCGCTTCCGCAAACGACGACCCCGCGCGCGACCCCGTCTCGTGGGTGCTGTACGGCTCGAAAGACGGCGGACCGTGGGTCGAGCTGGACAGGCGCGAGAACCAGAAGTTCCCCTTGCGCAAGCAGCTGCGCGGATACGAAATCGCCAACCCGCAGATGTGCCGCAACTACAAGATTGAGTTTTTGAAGAACAACGGCAGCCATCTCGTGCAGTTCGCCCGCGTCGCGTTCTACGAATAGCCTCCCCCGCGGCGCGGGCTTTTGCTGTCGAGCCGTTTGCTCCTAAAGAGGGTGATGATGAATAGCAGCAACGATAAGGCTGAGATTCGGCGCGTCATGAAGGCGCGGCGCTTTCGCGTCCGCAAAAACTGCCGCGCGGCTCTTTCGCCGCAGCGGCATTTATGCTATAATACAAATCAATCGATTTTATAAACCAAGGAGAGATCTGATAAAATGGCGGCTATATACGAGTATACCGGCGTGGTCGAAAAAGTTCTGGGCGTGCAGACGTTCGCGAGCGGCTTCACCAAGCGCGATCTTGTGATGACGGACGATGTGGGCCAGGAGTCGAAGTGGCCCAACCATATCGCGTTCACGTTCAAGAAAGACAACACGAGCCTTCTGGACGGCGTCAAGGAGGGCGCCCGCGCGAAGGTGCGCTTCGCGATCGACGGCCGCGAGTGGACGAATCCGCAAGGCCAGGTCAAATACTTCACCGATCTCACCGGGCTCAAACTGGAGATTCTCAACGGCGACGGATCCTCGACGGAGCCTGTTCCCGCGCCTCCCGAGGCGGACAGTTTCGCCGACGCCGGCGATATCGACGACATGCCGTTCTAAGGCATGACCTGGCGCGAGACGATAGCAAAAGCGGCTTCGTACATGGACGCAAAGTCCGTGCCCGACAGCCAGACCGCCGCGGAGCTGCTCGCCGCGCGCCTGCTCAAATGCGGCCGGGGGCTGCTGGCGTCGCGGCTTGACGGGCAGGTCCCAGAGCGCTTTCTGGAGGCGATGCGGCGCGGGATGCGCCGGCTCGCGGCCGGCGAACCTCTGCAGTACGTTTTGGGCGAGTGGGACTTCCGCACGCTGACGCTCGGGTGCGACAGGCGTGCGCTCATTCCGCGCCCCGAGACCGAAGAACTCGTCACGCGCGTCCTCGGTTGGCTTCAGGCCGAGGCGCCCAGACGCGGCAGAATGTTCGTCGTCGATGTCGGCACGGGAACGGGGGCCATCATACTTTCGATAGCCAAGGAGTTCCGCGGCGACGCCGTGCTGCTCGGCACCGACGTAAGCGAGGAGGCGCTGGCGCTCGCCGCCGAGAATGCGCGCAGGACAGGCCTCGACGGACGCGTCAAGTTCGCCGCGATGGACGGGCTGGACGACTTCGACGAGCCGGAAATGGTGGACGTCATAGTCTCGAACCCGCCCTATGTCACGCGGGAGGAGTGCGAAAGGCTCGACCCGCGCGTAAGGGATTTCGAACCGCGCCTCGCTCTCGACGGCGGCGTGAGCGGACTCGACTTCTACGACCGCTATCTTGCCGACGCCTTGAACATATTGAAGCCGGGCGGCGCGGTCTTTTTCGAAATCGGCGAGAGCCAGGGCGAAGCCGTCTCGCGGCTCATGTCCGGCTATGGTTTCGCCGGCGTAAAGATCGAAAAGGACTTCGCCGGACGCGACCGCTATGCATCGGGGGTTCTTCCCGCCTGACGGATTTTGTGGTATAATTGCCGGGTATGGCGAAAAAGGTATCATATCGCAGGGAGTTCTTCGACAGGGAATACACGGCCAAAGAAGCGTACGGCCGCGCATGGTGGTTCGCCCGCAAGTACAAGGCGAGGATCATCCTCGGCATAATATGCGGAATGCTGACGGCGGGTACGCTCGTGCCGTTTTTCCAGATAATCCAGCCCACGCTCTCCAAGGTCGAAAGCCGTCAGGCGGCGCCTGCCGCCGAAGCGTCCGCCGCCGAAGCGCCGGGCGCCGGGACGTCCGCCGAAGCGTCCGCCGCGCCGGGCGGGACCGCCGCGGACAAAGCGGGTCGGAAGGCCAAGGGGCTGGAGAAGGAGTACGGCAAGTTCAAGAAGTGGGCCGCGAAGTTCGGCGTGCAAATGCAAGACGAAGACGACGCTCTCGGGATGCCGCTTCTGCTCGCGATAATAATCGCCGTGCCGCTCGTGGCGCTTTTGAGATGCCTCCTCGTCTTTCTGAACCACTACTGCCTCGCGTGGGCCGGAATGCGCACTGTAAGGGATATCAGATGCGCGATGTTCAAGCATGTGCAGGCCCAGTCGATGCAGTTCCACGGCAGAATCGACGTCGGCCAGCTCATGTCGCGGTGTACGTCCGACCCGCATCAGGTGCAGCTCGTCATACAGCACGTTTTGCAGGAGCTGGCGCAGGCGCCGTTCGAGATCGCCGTTTCGGTCGGCTTCATAATATGGTCCGCCGTGAAGAACAACATGCTGCCGACGCTCGGTATAATCGTCATAGGCTTCCCGATGTTCATGGTACCTGTCGTATTTCTTTCAAAGCGCATCCGCAAATGGAGCAAGAAGGCGCTTGAGCGTTTTTCTGTCGTCGGCAGCCGCATACACGAGATACTGACCTGCATCAAGGTGATAAAGGCTTACCACACCGAAGACATCGAGAACGAAAAGTACGAGAGCGCCAACAACCAGACGCTCAAAGCGACGTTGAGATCGCTGCGCTGGGGGCTGCTTGTCGGGCCGGCGGTCGAGACGGTCGGCATCTTTCTCATATGCGGTTTTGTCGTATGGTGCTTCTTCACCGGCGTCAAGCTGTCGATGATCATCCCGATGCTCGCTCCGCTGCTGCTCATATACCGCCCGTTGAAGCAGCTGTCGAAACTCCAGGTGCAGATCGAACAGGGCCGCGCGGCGCTGGCGCGAATCTGGTCGATAATGGATGTCGACATGGAACTCGCCGACGACAGGTCGGCGAAGGCGAAAATGTCGTTCGACGGCAAGGTCGTTTTCGAGAATGTCAGCTTCAGGTACGACACAGCCGAGCGCGACGCCGTGCATTGCGCCAGCTTCGAGATGCCGCGCGGCAGCGTCGTGGCGGTCGTCGGCGGCACCGGCAGCGGGAAGTCGACAATGGGCTCTCTGCTCGCGCGCTTCTTCGACCCGAAGTCCGGCCGCATAACGATGGACGGCGTCGACCTGAGAAACATCCGCATCGCCGATCTGCGCCGGCTGGTGGGCTCCGTTCAGCAGGAGACGCTGCTGTTCAACGACACGATCGAGGCCAACATCCGCTACGGCAGCCCCGGCGCCACGCACGAGGACGTTGTCGCGGCGGCGAAAATGGCGAACGCCCACGACTTCATAATGTCCCAGCCCGAAGGCTATTCGCGGCTTGTCGGCGAGAAGGGATTCGCTCTCTCGGGCGGCGAGCGCCAGCGCGTCGCGATAGCGCGCGCGATATTGCGAAATCCGCCGATACTCATACTCGACGAGGCCACGAGCGCTCTCGACACTGTCACCGAGCGTCTCGTCCAGGACGCGATCGACAATCTCATGAAAGATCGCACCACGTTCGCGATCGCCCACCGCCTGTCGACGATACGCAATGCGGATATGATACTCGTGATGCGCGACGGCGAGATAGTCGAGCGCGGAACGCACGAAGAACTTTATGCGGCAAACGGCGTCTACCGCAAACTCTGCGACATGCAGCACCAGACTTGACGCCAGCAGGAGGACAGACATGACATTACGAGCACGAGTCGTTTCGAAGGCATTTGCATTCATTGGTCTCGCCGCCAGGGCCGCGGTTCCGGCGCCGGCCGTGCCGCCGCCTGTCGTGCCGCCGCCGGCGGTCCGCGTCGCGGACTTGCGCTCGGGCGAAAAGCCGGTCGACGTCGCGAAGACCGATCGCGTCGTCGAAGAGAACGCCTTTTTCGTCCGCACGAGAACGTCGTTCGTCTTCACGAATCCGAACGCGCGCCAGATGGCGGGCGAGTTCGAGTTCCCGATTCCAGACGGCGCGTCCGTCTGCGGCTATTCTCTCGAAGTGAACGGCGAGATGGTGCCGGGCGTCGTCTGCGGCAAGGAGAAAGCGCGCGCAGCCTTCGAGAACGAAACCAGAAAGGGAGTCGACCCCGGGCTCGTCGAGCAGGTGAAGGGCAACGTCTGGAAGACGCGCATATTCCCGCTCGCGCCCAATACGCCGCGCAGGGCCGAGGTCGAGTATGTCGCGCCGAAAGATCCGGACGCGGCCGCGGCGACGGCGACCGTGTACGAGCGTGATGGCGGCGACGTCTTCGCGGCCTCTGCGTCCGGTCCGGCGGGCGGACGCGAGACGATCGCGCAGAAAATCGCCGCGTTCGAAAAGGGCACGATAATCTGGGACGCGAGCTTGAGCGCGAAGCCGTTCGCCGCGGCGTGGCGCAAGAAGCTGGAGTCGCTCCCCGAGAAGGGCGAATGGGCGCTTGTCGTGTTCTGCAACAGTTCGACGGGTTACGCCAAGGTCTTCGGTTTCACGAAGGAGTCGCTGCTGAAGCGGATAGACGAGATCGTGTATGACGGCGGCACGGATATCGCCGACGCGCTGCGATTCCTCTCGAATACGGCGGACTTCCCGACGCCGGCTCTTCTTTTCACGGACGAGATTGACACCCTTGGTCTCGAGGAGCCCAAATACGAGGAGACGGCCGGTGTGACGGTGGCGAGCCGCGATGACGCGCCGGCGCGCACGGTCGAGGTCAGAAAGCTCAAGGCGGGCGAGACGCCGCCGGAAGGCGCGACGGTGAAAGAAAGCCGTCTGCTCGCGACGGTGTGGGCCGCGCGGCGCATGCAGGACCTCGCCTCGCAGTCCGCTTCGCGCGGGGACGAGTTCCTCGCGCTCGGGCGAAAGTACGGCGTCGCCGGCCCCGGGCTCTCGCTAATCGTCCTGGAGCGCTTGGAGCAGTGGCTGGAACACAAGATCGAACCGCCCGCGAATCTCGCCATACATGACGAATGGGTCCGGCGGCGCGCGGCCGAGGACGACCCGATCGCCGCGAAAAAGGCCAAGGCCGAACACGAGCAGCAGCTCCTCAAGTACTGGGAGGAGCGCGTCAAATGGTGGAACGACCCGAAGCCAAAGAAGGCGACGCCGAAGAGCGGACTCTTCGATACGCAACTCGCCGAGGCCCCCCGTGAAGAAGCCGATGGACATACGCGTACGGCGCTCGCCGGTGTGAGATATCTCGCCAGGGCTTCTGCAGCGGGTGCCGTAGCCGTAGACGTCAGCGAGGAGTCGGCTGACATGGAGCCTCCGCCCGAGTCGGTGGACGAGGCGCCGGTCGTCATGATGTCGGCGGGCTTCGCCCATGGCGGCGTGGCGGTCGAGAGAAGCGCGAGCGGGTCGAAGGCCAAGTCGCGCGGCGAGGCAGGGTCCGGTGCGGCGCCGACAGTAACGCTCAAGGCTTGGGATCCGCAGGCACCGTACCTTGACGCACTCAAGGCCGTAGGAAAAAGCGGCGCGTACAAGGCGTATCTCAAAGAGCGCGAGACGCACGGCTCGTCGCCGGCGTTCTATCTTGATTGCGCCGGCTGGTTCTACAAGGCAGGCTTGACATGCGAGGCCGATCGCATACTCACGAACCTCGCCGAGTTCAAGCTCGAGGACGCGGCGCTCTGGCGGTCGATGGGCTGGCGGGCGCGCGAGGCCGGGAGCTACGAGCTCGCTGTGCTTGCGTTCCGCAAGGTCCTGGCGATGCGCGGCGAAGAGGCGCAAAGCCGCCGCGATCTCGCGCTCGTATTGATGGAACAGGCCAAGGAGTGCCTCTGCGACGGAGATTGGGAGCGCGCACGAGTGGCCGACGAGCAGGCGATATCCCTTAGGAACTGCTACGACCCGCAAGACACGCCCGAAAACCGCTTGAAGTCGAGACTTGAATTCGCCCGCACCCGTCTTGAAGAGGCGATGCGCCTTTTTGCGGATGCCGCGTTCAACACGAGCGCACGCCGCAGCGGGAGACGCGGCAACGACTTTCAGGTCTCGGTCGTCGCGCTCGAAGAGCTGAACGGGCTCGTCTCGTGGGTGAACGACGTCAAGTGGCCCGACGGCGTGAAGCCCGCCGTCCCGGAGTTCGACGCCGCCTACCGCCGCGACCTGCCCATGAAGCTCAGAATAGTCATGAGCTGGGACGCGGACGAGACGGATATCGACTTGCACGTTCTTGAGCCGAACGGCGAAGAGGCGTACTACAGCCACCGCCGCACCGCAGAAGGTGGCTTCGTCTCGGAAGACGTCACTACCGGCTACGGACCCGAGGAGTACCTGAAGAAAGAGCTTGAAAGCGGCACTTACCGGGTTCTTTCCAACTACTTCGCCTCGCACCAAAGCGCACTCACCGGCGCGACGGTGGTGACGGCTACCGTCTACACCGATTGGGGCACGTCCGCCGAGAGACGCCAGGTGCTGACGCTCAGGCTCGACAAGCCCAAATCCAAGCATCTCATCGGCGAAGTGAAGTTGTGAGAAATCAATACGCC
>CAMOXA010000011.1 GCA_946628745.1 uncultured Verrucomicrobiota bacterium
GGCCGCGATCTCGTGGCGGCTGGCCATCTCGCCCTCGGTCAGCACGCCGTACTTGGCGAAAAGCGCCCTGTTGGCGGGATCGTTCATGGGCTCGATCGCCTCGAGCGTGTCCCTGAGATTCGGCAGGCCCCGGCGGGCGGGCTCCTTGGGCCACTCGGCGCCGTATCCGTCGCCGGAGAAAAGGATGCGCTTGTGCTTGCGGATGAGCCGCTGCAGCAGTTTCTGAAGCTCTTCGTTGAAGCGCCCGTCGTACTTGGGCGAGTTTTGCGGACATTCCACAAGCGCGTCCAGCTTGTCGCAAATCGCGTCGATGGACTCCGCGACAATCGTGTTCAGGACCATCTGGCTCGCCGCGCAGTTCTGGGGCGCGCCGGGCGCCCGGAACTCGAACTTGTTGCCAGTGAATGCGAACGGCGAAGTGCGGTTGCGGTCCGTAGTGTCGCGCGGTATCGGCGGCATGGCATCGACGCCTATCTTCATGGCCGTGCGGCCTGTCTTCTTGCCGGCCGTTCCCGTCTCGATCTCGCGCATGACGGACGACAGCTCGTCGCCCAGAAAAATCGATATTATCGCCGGCGGGGCTTCGTTCGCTCCGAGCCGATGGTCGTTGCCGGCCCCGGCCGTCACGCTCCTGAGCATGTCCGCATGCAGGTCGACGGCCCGGATTATCGCCGAGAGGAACGTCAGGAATATCGCGTTGTCGCGCGGGCTTTCGCCCGGCGAGAGGATGTTTTTGCCGCCGTAGGCTATCGACCAGTTGCAGTGCTTGCCGGAGCCATTTACGCCTTCGAAGGGCTTTTCGTGCAGAAGGCAGACGAGTCCGTTCGCCTCCGCAGTCTCCCTCAGAACCTCCATGACAAGCATGTTGTGGTCGACGGCGAGGTTTATATCCTCGAACATCGGCGCGAGCTCGAACTGCGCCGGCGCGACCTCGTTGTGCCGCGTCTTGGCGGGTATGCCGAGACGCCAAAGTCGCCGTTCCACCTCTGTCATGAACTTGAGTATGCGTGGCTGTATCGCACCGAAGTAGTGGTCGTCAAGCTGCTGGTGCTTGGCAGGCGCCGCGCCGAACACCGTACGCCCGGTCTGCAGCAGATCGGGGCGTTTGAGGTAGAACGAGCGATCGACGAGAAAGTACTCCTGCTCGGCACCGAGCGTGATCGAGACATGCGCCTTTGCCCGGCGGAATTTCTTCATCAGCCTTTCGGTGGCGCGCGACACGGCCTGGACCGATCTCAAAAGCGGCGTCTTCATGTCGAGAGCCGCCCCGGTATAGGCGCAGAACACCGTCGGTATGCACAGCGTCGCGCCGTTCTCGTGGCGCTTTATGAACGCCGGACTCGTCGGGTCCCACGCCGTGTAGCCGCGCGCCTCGAACGTGGACCTGAGGCCCCCCGACGGGAAGGAACTCGCGTCCGTCTCCCCGCCGATGAGGTTCCGGCCCGAAAACCGCTGGACGGCCTGCGCGACCCCGGCGGGCTCGAGAAACGCGTCGTGCTTCTCGGCCGTTCCGCCTGTCATCGGCTGGAACCAGTGCGTGAAGTGGGTCGCTCCGTTGGCGAGCGCCCAGTCTTTCATGCCCTGCGCCACGGCGTCGGCTATGGACGGGTCGAGAGGCTTGCCGTCGCGCATCGTCGCTATAAGTTTCGACGCGACAGTCTTCGGCATATAGCGGTTTATCGCCTTTTCCGAAAAGACGTCGGCTCCGTATTCCTTGAGACTGGTGTCGGTCATTTCGAGTCCCCGCGCCGCTCCGTCAGCCGAACTTGACCGGTTCGACGTGCCAGATGTCCTTGGCGTACTCAAGAACGGCCCTGTCGGACGAGAAGCGCCCGGAGCGCGCGATGTTGACGAGCGACATGGCGTTCCACTTCTTCGCGTCGCGATACGTCGCGTCGACCCTGTCCTGCGCCTCGGAGTAGCTCCTGAGGTCCGCCAGCAGCATGTAGTAGTCGTTGTAGTCGATGAGCGAGCGGATGATCGGGTCGAACAGGCCCGGTTCAAGCAGCGAGAACACGTTCGCCTTTATCATGTCGATCGCGTCCTTGATTTCCGGATCCTTCCTGTAGAATTCCTTCGACGAGTAGCTCGGCCTGAGTCTGGCGACATCCTCGGTGCGCATTCCGAAAAGGAACATGTTCCCGTCGCCGACCTCCTGGTTGATTTCGACGTTGGCGCCGTCGTAGGTGCCGATCGTGAGCGCTCCGTTCATCATGAACTTCATGTTGCCCGTGCCAGACGCTTCCATGCCGGCGAGGGATATCTGCTCGGAGACTTCCGCCGCGGGCATTATCTTCTCGGCGAGCGATACGCGGTAGTCGGGCAAAAACGCCACCGACAGCTTCTCGCGCGTCCTCGGGTTGGAGTTCACCACTCCCGCTATGCCGTGGATGAGCCGAATGATGAGCTTCGCCATGTAGTACCCGGGCGCGGCCTTCGCCGCGAAGATGAAGCTTCTCGGCGCCGGGTCGTACTTCGGATCGTTGACGAGGCGGTTGTAGAACACGATGATATACAGCGCGAGAAGAAGCTGGCGCTTGTACTCGTGCAGACGCTTCACCTGCACGTCGAATATCGACGACGGGTCGAGCGACGCGCCGAGGTTTCTCTTGACCCAGTTCGAGAGCTGGCCCTTGTTCGAGCGCTTGATTTTCGCGAGCGAATCGAGAAACGTCTTGTCGCCTTTGAACGTCTCCAGCTTCTTGAGTTGCGCGAGGTCGGTCACCCATTCCTCGCCGATGTTTTCGGTGATGAGCTGCGCGAGCGAAGGATTCGCCTTGAGAAGCCAGCGGCGCGGCGTGATGCCGTTCGTCACGTTGTGGAATTTCTCCGGGAACATCTCGTAGAAATCCTTGAACAGGCTGTCCTTGAGTATCTGCGAGTGCAGCTCGGCGACTCCGTTCACGGACGATGTCGCCACAAGGCACATGTTCGCCATTCTGACGTACCTCTCGCCGTTTTCGTCCACGAGCGACATCCTCTGCAGACGCTTGATGTCGCCGGGATGCTGCGAGGCGATCTGCTGCAGGAACCTGCCGTTGATTTCGTAGATTATCTGCAAATGGCGAGGCAGCAACCTTTCGAGCATGGAAATCGGCCACTTCTCTAGAGCCTCGGGCAGAATCGTGTGGTTCGTGTAGCCGGTCGAACGGCGGGTGAGGTCCCACGCCTTGTCCCAGCCAAGCCCCTCCTGGTCGATGAGAATTCGCATGAGCTCGGGGATGACGAGCGCCGGGTGCGTCTCGTTGAGGTGAATGAACACCTTGTCCGGGAGCGCGTCCCACCCCTCGTTCAACTCGCTGTAGCGCCGGAGTATGTCCTTCAGCGAGCACGCCACGAAGAAATACTGCTGGCGCAGACGCAGCTCCTTGCCCTGCGACGTGTTGTCGTTCGGGTAGAGGACCTTCGTCAGATTCTCCGCGAGGACCTTGCCCTCGACGGCTTCTACGTAGGAGCCCTTGTTGAAGTCCGCGAGGTCGAACTCGTCGACGGCCTTGGCGGACCACAGTCTCAGAGTGTTGACCGCGTTGCGGTAACCGACGATCGGCAGGTCGTACGGCGTGCCCGAAACCTGCTCGGCCGGCACCCAGCGCCACTGCTGGCGGCCGCGTTCGTTCAAGCACTCCACGTGCCCGCCGAACTGCACGAGCTGGCTGTATTCGGGGCGGGCCATCTCCCAGGGATATCCGTCCTTGAGCCATGCGTCGGGCTCTTCGATCTGGTTGCCGTCGACAATCTTTTGGCGGAATATGCCGTAGTCGTACCTCAGTCCGTAGCCCATGCCTGCGAGGTCGAGCGTCGACATGGAGTCGAGATAGCACGCCGCGAGCCGTCCAAGGCCGCCGTTGCCCAACCCTGCGTCGGTCTCGTAGTCTCTGAGGTCGTTCCAGTTGATCCCGTATTCTTTGAGGGCATCGCGGCACAGCTGGTCGGCCTTCAGGTTTATTACATTGTTGCCGAGAAGCCTGCCCATCAAGAACTCGAGCGACATGTAATAGACGCGTTTCGTGTTCTGGCGGTGGTATTCTTCCTGCGTGTTTATCCAGCGCTCGACGATGCGGTCGCGCACCGCGTTGGCAAACGCCGTGTACTGGTCGCGCGGCGTGGCGCGATCTATGTCTTTGGCCAGCGAATACCTGATGTGCCACGCAAAGTCCTCCTTAAGTCCGTCAACGGACATCTCGACTCTGCGGTCCTTTTTTCTGTTGCTCTTTTTGTCCATGTTTTCCTTTAGCTCCGCCGCTGGGCGGATGGGGGTTGTTTCTCCAAAATCGCTAGAACAGGCTCTTTACAGAGTCTGCGGCGGAATTGATCGCACCGCCCACGGCGCCGGCGGTATCCTTGATCGCACCGCCCACGGCGCCGGCCGTATCCTTGATAGCGCCACCCACTGCGCCGGCCGCGTCTCCCGCGGCGTCCACGGCGCCGCCTGCCGCCCCGGCCACTGCGCCCGCGCCGTCCTTGACGGCCCCGGCCGTCGCGCCCGCGACATCACCTGCCGCCCCGGCCACTGCACCCGCGCCGTCCTTGACGGCCCCGGCCAATGCACCCGCGCCGTCCTTGACGACGTCACCCACGGTGCCCGCGACATTCTTGACGGCGCCGACGAGCGCATCCGCTCCCTCGACAGCCATCTTGAGCGCGCTGCCCATTCCGGCGCTGACCTTGTCCGCCGCTTCGCATATCGCGTCGACAATCGCCCTGATCGCGCCGTCCTCGGACACCCCGCCGCCGTCTTTGCCGATATCCAATATCTCTATGTCGGGAATCGGTATCACGCCGTGGCTCCACTGTATCTTCGTGCCTGTTATGAAAACGCGGTCGATGACGACCTTCTTGCCGCCGTCCTTCTTGGCCTCGGGCTCCGCCCCGCCGGCGGGTTCGTCCTTCTTGCCGGCCTCGGGAACCTCTTTCCCGCCATCGTCTTTTTCCTTGCCGCCAGAAGCGTTCTCTATGATTTCGCCGATGTTCGAGAATGTCGCGTCGCCGTACACGAAGAGGTCCTTGATTGTTATTTCGCCGATGTGCACCGTGTCGCCCAGAACCGAAAGCGGCGACATGCTCACATCGATCGACGAGAAGCCCACCGCGTTCGTGGACGACGACGACAGCGCGTCGCCCACTGCCGCGATCGCGCTCGCCACATCCGTAACGGGCTTGCTTTCGGCGTAGAACCGTTCCGGATTGCGCAGCTGCATGTCACCCATGTGCAGACGCCCGCGGTACAGGTTGAGCGAGAACTCGCCGAGGTTGAACCCTGTCTTCGTGATCTCCGGGACCTTCGAATTCGCCAATCCCTTCACAACGGGCCCCAGCCACACGGGATGCGCCAAAAGCGCGACCAGTACGACCGCCAGAACGTATCCGGCTATTTTGAACAGCGTCTTGATGATCTTCATATGACCTCCTCAACTACTATTTTGGTTCTGTACTTCGCGCCGGGCGGACCCACCTCGATGTTCTTGGGGGCCCATCTGTCGCCGAATTTCTTCAAGCTGGTGCAAAACAGTTCCCGCACGACCTTTCCGTCCACGACTTCCTCGGCCTGCAACATCGCGCCGGTCTTGCGGTCGACCCACGCGCGCACCGCCCTGCCGCCGTTCTTCAGAAGGAGCACGCGGCAGACTATGCCCTGGACCGATTCGGACTCCCGCGAAGTGTCGAACGACACATCGTCCCACCAAAGGTAGTCCAACGTGAGGTCGCTCCATGTGACATCCGTGTCGAGCAGCCTCCCGCCCTTGGCGACTTCGACCGGGCGGTCCTCCTTGTCGTACACCGCGAGCGCCGTATCGCCTTTTTCGCGCGTGAGGACGTACTTGTACGCGGCGATCTGGGTGCCGTGGCGGCTGCGCCTGTTGATATGGCCTTTTATCACGACCTTTTCGGGAACCATCGCGCGGCAGCCTTCAACCATCTCCCGTGCGGTCGCGTTCTCGCCGAAAACAGGCTTCTCGGCGAGTGCGGCGAGTTCGCTCGCGCCAGGGATGCCGTCAGCGGGCGTCTGTGCCGCGTCCGCCGGCGCGGCGGGCGGCACGGCGGCGGCCGCCGCCAGCAATACTGCCAACGCCGCCGTCATTTCAGTTTAGCCTCCAGTTCGTCGTCGATGGGTCCGCCGCAGTTCTCGCGCCCGTGTTCGTAGTATCTCAGCGCAGGCTCCTTGCCGGCATCGCCGCGCATCTGCAGCGTGAGCTTCGCCAGATTGTAGAAGCCGTAGTACGTGCCGGGATTCGACTGGGTCAGCTGCACGAGCGTGCGCTCGGCCGTCTCCAGATCGCCGCTGGCCGCCTCGACCGCGGCGCGCAGGTTCAACGCCGCAGGATCGTTCGGACGCAGCGCCAGAATGTCCTGGACTCTCCGCCGCGCTTCGTCGTATTCGCCGGCCTTCAGCGCATCGGCGGCCGCCTGCATCTTGGCCTTGTGCGCCCCCAGCAGACGGCTCATCCCCGCGTCTTGGCTTTCCCGCGCGGTCAATGTCCCCGCCGGACGCCCGGGCTTCTCTTCCGGCGGCTTTTCGGCGGCTTTCTTCTCCGCATACCTCTTTTCGAGTTCCGTCGTATCGGTGTTCACTACCGCTTTCGTGTTCTTCTTCGCCTGATCGAGGAGCAGCGAATCTATCGCTGAATCGATATACGCTTTTTTGTTGCGCACCGTCGAGAACTCGCTCGATTCCGCCCTGTCGGGGTTTTCAATCTCGATGCGCTCGAGTTCGGCGTAGGCGAGGCGGTATTTCTCGACGGCCTCGGCGACCTTCCCGTCGGACGCGAGATCCGAGGCTTCGTCCATCAGCAGCGACGCCGGCTCCATCAATTCCGACATCCGCGGCTTGGCGGTTTCATCGGACCCGAACGGCCAACGCCAAGCCGCGCCGGCGGCCAGCGTCAGCGAAAAGACCCAAAAAATCGCGATAGTATGTCTCATCGGCGCATATTATACCAAAAATCGGCCCGGCTGTGAATTACAGGTTCCCCATTTTTTCGCCGGTCAAATCCTGCAGCAAGCGTAGCGACGCAGCGCGGCACTTTCGGGCGAAGGCGCGGGGAAATCGAAGACCACCCCGTAGGGGACGGGTTCATCAGTGGTGAAAATGCATATCACAGCGGAACGCGCGAGAAACGTCGACAGCGAGCGCATCGTCTTGAAAGCCCGCCGTCTGTCGGTCCTGCTTCGTGGCTCACGCCGGTCGAACGAGTCGAGCGAATCGACGATTATCGCGTCGAACGCGCCCGAACGCGCCAGCGAGTCGGCTATTGCCAAAGCTTCGGCCGGCGAGTCCGGCTGGGCCGCCACGAGATCCGGCAGGCTTACGCCGGCCCGAGAGGCGAGAGCGGAGTCAAGCGTTTGAGCCGCATCGACCAGCGCGACCGCGAGTCCCCGGCGCTGGGCAGAGGCGACAAGCCGAAGCGCCGCGTACGTCCTGCGGTCCGCGTCTCCTTCGCGCAATTCCACGAGCCCGCCGGCAAAAGGGCTGGCACGGGCGAATCCCGGCAATACGCGGGCGAACAGGCGCAAGAGCCCATTCTCCAAGTTGCAAGGTCTGGATTTCGCCGCCGGTTCAATCGCACCAGTTGACGTACTGTTCATCGTTTTTGAAGAGACGAATCCTTTCGATGTGATCGATCTCGGGCGGGCATTCCGACTCGGGCGTGCCGTACACTTCGACCATATCGAAACGGTACGAGCCCTGCCAGCGGTTCCATCTCAGCCACGACCGGCACGCATGCGCGATTGCGGAGCGCTTGCGAAGATCGAAACTGCGCATCCGTCGCTGAAAGGCGCTGCGCCTGGCGTGCTGCTTGACCTCGACGAACACGATCGCGTCAATCTCGCTGTCGTACGCCACGACATCCAGTTCCAGCCGCCTGTCGTCGCGGCAGGGGTGGACGTTGCGGTCTACTATCGTCAGGCCCCGCTTGCGGAGCCATTCGACTGCAACATCCTCTCCCCACGCGCCATGCGCGACGCTGACATTCGAGTCACGCCGCCGGTGCATCCCTCATCCCTTTCACGTTGCGCCGGTACTCCGAAGTATCGCGCTTTACGACTTGCGGTATGCCGAAGCAGAGAAAACCCAGAGACGCTTCGATTGCCACAGTAAGGCCGTACGCCTCGTTCGCACTCAGTAGTATGCTCGTGCTCGTCTCTTCGTTCGAACCTTTCAACGTGCGGTAGACGGCCATCGAGTAGCCGCTCATCGGCTCGACCATGTGCCGCAGTGTTATGCGCGTGGTGCCGCGCGGCGAAGAATGGTAGAGTCCCTTGCCGTCTTCCACCGACTCGCTTTCTCCGCGAAAAACCTGTAGCATTTTGGTGAGATCCGAGAAGTCCAGTTTGACCCATATCGAATGCTCCCAATCGAATGTCGAGTAGGTCGGGACAGGACCGCGCCTGTCTCCGACAGTGATCTGGTTCGCGAACTGCGCCCATATACTGCCGTCAATGCTGTCGTGGGCTGGATGCAACTCCAGTTGCATGGCGCTGCCGGTACCGCGCGAGTTAGCGTGATAGAACGACAGCCTCGGTCTGTACGTTGGCTTGTCGGCAGCGCCGCCGTCTGCGGTAGCGTTTGCACCGAGAGTGTAGTCTTTGTTCGTATTCATCTTCTGGTTCCTTTCTGATTTGTCAGTGTTTGTCTGTGTTTCAGGGCGCGGACGGCTACGCGAAGAAAGAGTCTCCGCCCGCGTCAAGCTTTCTGTAGGACGACGCCTCCA
Source organism: uncultured Verrucomicrobiota bacterium (assembly GCA_946628745.1). Lineage (GTDB taxonomy): Bacteria > Verrucomicrobiota > Kiritimatiellia > RFP12 > UBA1067 > UBA1067. The sequence continues at coordinate 8,712 of CAMOXA010000011.1, forward strand.
TCACGCATTCGCTGTCGACGGCGTCTTTGCCCGCGAGATCGGCGATTGTCCGCGAGACCCGCAGGATCCTGTCGTAGGCGCGCGCCGATAGATTCAGCGTCTCGATGGCGCGGCGGATGTCTACAGCCGCATCCGATGTCAGTTTGCATATGTCCTTCAAATCCCTGCTTCTGGCGTCGGCGTTCGAAAGCACGCCGGCCATCCCGCGATAACGCCGCTTCTGGATTTCTCTCGCCTGCTGCACGCGCTCGCGTATCGCGGCGCTCGCCTCGCCGGGCCCCATGCGCTCGAGGTCTCTCGCAGGCACGGCGTGCACGCCGACTTGTATGTCGATTCGGTCCAGGAGCGGGCCTGAAACGCGGCGCTGGTACTTGAGTATCTGCGACTGGGAGCAGCGGCACTCCCGCGTCGCGTCGTTGTAGTACCCGCACGGACAAGGGTTCATCGCGGCGACAAGCATGAACCGCGACGGGTAATCGCACGCCGCTGCAGCGCGCGAGACGCCGACATGTCCGTCTTCGAGCGGCTGGCGCAGCGTCTCCAAAGCGTTGCGAGGGAATTCTGCGAACTCGTCGAGAAAGAGCACGCCGCGATGCGCGAGCGAGACCTCTCCGGGCGTCGGTTTCGCGCCTCCGCCCAAGAGTCCGATCGAACTGACTGTATGGTGCGGGGCGCGGAACGGCCGCTTCGTCACGAAAGCGCCGCCGCATTTTTCGCGGCCCGCGACTGAATGTATGCGTGACACCTCCAGCGCTTCTTCGACGGTCATAGGCGGCAGTATGGACGGCACGCGCCGCGCCAGCATCGTCTTTCCGGAACCAGGAGAACCTATCATCAGCACATTGTGCCCCCCGGCCACCGCGACTTCAAGCGCGCGCTTTGCGAGCCCCTGCCCTTTCACATCCGCGAAATCGTCGCCGCAGTCGCGATCCCGGCCGACCAAGTCGGCGAGATCCGTGAACACGGGCTCGATTTCCGCTTCGCCCGAAATGTACTGCGCGGCATCGCGCAATGTCGCCACAGGTATTACGTCTATTCCCGACACAACGCTCGCCTCCTCGACATTCTCCGGCGGCACTAGCACCGCCCGCTTTCCGAGCCTGCGCATTTCCATTACAATGGGCAGCACGCCCTTAACTCGTCTGACCTGTCCGCCAAGCGACAGTTCGCCCACGAGCGCGTAGTCGCCGAGATGGTTGTTGGCGAGCCGCTGCGTCGCGCCAAGCAAGCATATCGCAATCGGCAGGTCGTATATCGGGCCTTCCTTCTTTACATCCGCAGGTGCCAGATTGACAGTCACCGCGAACTCGTCCTTCGACCGGTAGCCGGAGTTCTTGAGCGCGGTCGAGACCCTGTCTTTCGACTCTTTAACCGCAGTATCGGGAAGGCCGACAATCGCGAACGAACTTGTGCCCTTTGTCGAGTTCACTTCTATTTCGACCGCCGACGCATCCACGCCGTTTATCGCTCCGCTGTAGCATTTTGCAAGCATGTGTGCCTTCCTTTCCAAAATTGTCATGTCGCCGCTTTGACGGACGCCGGCGCGGTTGCGACGCTTTCGGATAAATCGCCAGCGAGTTCGCATTCCGCGCAGTCGGGGTGCACCTGCAGGCAGAAATCGCGGTATATCTGTATAAGCCCCTGGACGCAAAGCCCGTTCTTCGAATAGTACACCGCGGGATTGTGGTCTCTGCCGAACATTCTGAACGCGACAAGTCTGACCGGCATCGAGAGGTCTTCGGGCGGCAACCATTGCGGAACCGAATCGACACGGCCTTCCGCCAAAGCGAAAGGCAGCACGACGTTGGCGATTACAGCCGCTGCACGGCCTCTACCCATCAGCCCGCGGCCGGCGAGAATCTTGACCATCGACTTGACGGCGGCCGGCGAGAACGAGGCGACCTCGGCGAGGTACATTGCGCCCGGCGTGGAGAAAAGGCGCGCGGCCGCCTTTAGCCTCGCCTCCGGCGAGTTAAGCGGTCTCGTCCCGCGAAGATCCCATTCAACGAACGCCCCGGCGGCAAGCATCGCCGCTTCGGCATTTTCAGGCTCGCCTGCTACGGCCGCGTAGGGGACGATTTCGGCGACATGCCTGAACCCGGGCGAGTTGCGCTTGTATCCCAACGCGTTCATCGCCTCTTCGTAGAATATCTGCTCGCGCTCGCCACGCCGCGCCTCCAGAATCGCCGCCAGACGACGCGCCTTGACGCGCATCCTGTGTTCGCCGGCGGCAGTGAGGACCTCCGCTGCGACATCCGAGTCGCCGCCTATGCAACGGTAGCACGGCCTGTCGTCGGCGGGCAGTTTAGCGAAGGGATATGCGGTGATGTCGACTTGCTCGGGCGAGAACCCGGGCCGTGACGCCATGAAGCGCCCCAGCCATATGCTCGCTGTTCCCGCTGGAAGCGACTGCGGTGCGGGCCCGCCCATCCATGTCACGTGCGCGATGACATTCGCATATGCCGGGTCCTCGCCGTGCCCATGAGCATCCCAGCCGGCCGGGCTCATATGCACCTCGATGTCGCCAACGAGGCGCTTGCGCTCTGGCCCCGCCTCCAGCACCGCGTTCTTGAAATCCGGCCCAGCCTCAAGGTTCCATGTTCCCGGGTGGACCACCCTTATCTCGACGCCGTCGCACGTCTCGAGCCGCTCCGGTCTCAAGTCGCGGTCGTACCATATCGCCTGCACGTGACGCTCCGTCATAGGCTCGGGCGCGCCGCGGTAGCACCGTCTCAATTTGCATCTTTCGATTTTCATCGCCATTCACTCCGCTTTGTTGGTCGTGACGCGGACATTATGGCAAATCCGCCGAAAAGATGTGTAACATTATCGTAACATTATCGTAACATTTTTGTTACGATAACGTAACAAAAATGTTACGTTCACGATTTCACCCCTATAAACAAAGGGCGAAATGGATATGGGATTTGGTGCCAGGAGCGGGACTCGAACCCGCACGCCCGTTTACCGGGCCGCGGATTTTAAGTCCGCTGCGTCTGCCATTTCACCATCCTGGCGAACGGTGCGCGGCGCTATGCGCCGACAACGCCGTAGATTTTACCATTAAATGCCGGTCGTTGTCTATAGCGAATTTCATGTCGCGGAACCGATGATGCGCTTCGCGTCGCGGGCGAATTCCTTGTCTCTCGTGCGAACCTCTATTCGCGAAACGTCGCCAGAGAACCGCGCCATCCTGAGAAAGTCGCATATGAACCTGTCGGCACGGTGCGGCCCCGACCCCCCGGTGTACGAAATGCGCAGCCTGCCGTCGCTCCGCGAGTTCTCGCGAGGCCCGTCGAATACTATCCACACGAAGTCCGCCGGGTGTCCGTCGAGATGCCGCCGCGCTTTCGCGAGCAGCTCCCCGCGGTCGCGGACGTCGCGGTTCGCGCCCAATATCATGTTCCAGCCGTCGACAATCACCATCTTGCCCCCGGGCGCGAGCCGGCGCAGATCTTCGGCCGCCAAGAGCGCCAAATCGAAGTGGCCGAGCAGCCCGGCGTTCTCGTCGCGAAGCCGGGCGTTCTCGGCCTTCAGCCTCGCTATCTCGCTCTTCAGTTCGCGCACGTGCGCGACCCGCGAGCCCAATATGACGTCCTGGGCGTTCATGCTCGTTACGGGAGCGGCCAGTAGCCGGGGAGTTTTCGCATGTCGTCCGCGGGCCTCGGGCGCACAGGCGGCGGGGTCCCGGTCGATTCCATAAGATAGCCGCATACCGCCGCCGCGGGAGAAATCGTTTCCCAGACGGTATATTCGCTCGCCGCCACAGTGAGGTTTTCAATGTTGCCCCACCGGCGCCATATCGGGCACTTTGTCGCGAACGCCCTGTCGCCGCCGTATACCATCTCCACGGCTTTCGCCGGCACGCCGTAGTTCCATCGGTACGGAGTTATCCCCGGCACGTATTCGGCGATTCCGTCCACGTACGACGGCAAGTCCAGAAAGGCTATGGGATATACCGAGCCGAGTCCGCTCGTGAGCGTCATGCCGTTCGGGTTGCAGCCGTTGTGAAAATCGAGCGCCGCGTACGCCGCCGCGAGATACCGGGGATCGGACGTAATCCTGTGCGCCGCCACGAGAAGCTTCGCCCGCCGCAGCGGATGGCTCGCGCCCCAGCTCATGGCGTGGCACCACCCCTGCCCCGGGAACCACCACGGCGCACGGTATGCGTAGGCGCCCTCGGACTGGGCGAGAACGTCCTTCGCCTGGTTCTTCTGCTTGCCCTCCCAATCCTTCATGAGCCACGCGCCAGCCGCCGGCACGCCGAGTTCCCTCTCGCCGGCGAACATGAAAGCGTCCCACTTCCACGAATTTTTCTTGAAGTCTTCGGCCATCTCCTTCTTTCGCGCGCGAAGCTCGTCCAGATAGCGCTCGTCCTTTGTCAGGGCGTGGAGATTGACCGCGGCTTTGTAAAGGAAGTTCGCCGGCAGGTCCTTCGACTCTTCCCAGTATACGACGCGCCGGTCGACGGACGTCCAGCCCGTCTTCTTCTCGATGAAATATTCCTCGCGTCCGGGGCGCGAGCGGATGGCATAGTCCCACGCGCGTTTCGCCGACTCGAGATATTTCCCGCGAAACCCCGCGTCGCACCGCGCCAGAAGCGACGCGTGCGCGGCATAGGCGAGCGAACTCTTGCGCGTCGCCCTGGAGACCGCATAGACCGCGCCGTCCTTCTCGGCCAGATTGCCCGGCCCGGGGTGGCCGGTCGTTTCGATCCATGTGCCGACGCCTCCGTTTTTCTGCTGCACCGCCAGAAGGTGCCTAAGCCCCCATTCGGCTTCGTCGAGTATGTCGGGGACCCCGTTCGAGTTCTCCGGTATGGCGAGCTGTCCGTCGTGAAAGTTCCCGCTCTTCATGAGATAGACGGCGCACAAATCGTTCACGATAGAAAGATGCGCCGGACGCCGGTCGTAGTCCGCCGCGTCGTGCCATCCGCCAGAGACGGACAGCTTCTCGGCGCTGTCCCACTCCGTATTCTGGGCTATGACGTCAAACCATCTTATGCCCTTTGGCAGGGCGCCTTCTTCGGGCGCGAAGTTGCCGCGGACGATTCTCGTGTGGCACGCGCCCGCCGTCCAGTGGGTGTACGGCTCGCATTTCGCGATTCCGCACCGCTTCTGGTAGAGTCCGCCCATGTGGACGCGAAAGGCGTCCTCCGCGGCGCCGCGCCAAATGCGAAAGCAGGCGCTTCGCCCGACGCCCTCGACTTCGACGTAGTACACGCCCTCGTTCGTCACCGAGGAGAAATCCATTTCGTACGTATATTCGCCGGTAAAGGGCGTACCTTCCTTGTTGGTCGCGTCGTCGACGCGGTGGAACGGCCGCGCGAGCGGCTCGTACGCCGTCTTGCCGCTTTCGGCGTCCACCAATCGCCATTGCCCGATTTCGCCGTGCGGACGCCACGCGCCCAGTTTCGGTCCGAGCCACGCGCCGATATAGGCGTACTTCGGCTGATGCGGCATGTAGCCCACTTGGTTGACCTTGAAAAGCGCGCTCGGCTTCTCGGGGTTGTAATCGTCGAAGGGCTTGTCGGAGACCGTGTAGAGGCTGTAGACGATTCGCGCCTCCGGCTTTTTCGCGAGAGGATTCTTCTGGCCGTTCGCGGCGAGCCAGTAGCCAGGCTCCGAAGCGAACGCGCGGCCCTTCCTGTCGTCGTCGGTCTGGCAAAGACGCGTGTACGGGTCCAGATGGCATACATTGACCGCCGCCAAAAGCGAAACGGCCAGGAGTCTAGACGGCGGCTGCGGGTTGTTTTTCATTTCGGGTTCGTCCTTTATCCAATCCGGCCGTCATTGCGCCCGGCCTGTAGTTGACAAGAAGATGATCGAGCATCGCGAAAAAGAACATCAGAATAACCAGGTTTATCTGCTGGCGCAAAACCCACTCGAGACAGCTTTGCAGATAGCATGCGACAAGTCCGCCGACCATTCCGGCCGGTATGCAGCATAGCCACGTGCCCGAAAGTCGCTTGATAAGGCGGAACGCGAGAACCAGATAGTACAGGAACCAGAGGATCATCGCCGCCAGCGCGGGAATGCCGCACTCCGCGCCGACAAGAAGGTACACCGTCTCGACAATTCCGTCCCGGAAATCTTCGCCGCGGTTGGGCTCCCTCCCGGCGCGCTCTGCATATTCGTACGGCGGATTGATCTTTATGCCCCAGTTGTTTATGCCGACCCCGCGCCAGGGTTCGTCCCTGATCATCTCCGCGGCGCATTGGGCCAGCTCTATACGGGTGTTTTTCGAAGCCTCGGGCGCCGTATTGAACCGCTCGATTATGCGCGGCAGCATCGCGGCGAGACCGACAAGCCCCAGCACGGCGAGAGGCGCGATCCTGCGGCAGAGGCGCGCAATCGTGACATCCGGGCTCTTGAGCCAGATCGCGAACATCGTGATGGCGTACGAGACGGGCATGAGCGCAATCCCGCCGCGTGAGTAGCTTCTTACGAGCGAGCCGGCGGCAAGCACGAACGAAACGACCATGAACGGGTGGCGGCGCGCGCCACGCCCGATGTAGAACGCGAAATAGACGTTGCCCAGCATGTGCATCGCCATGACCATGCTGTTCTGGTGGGGGAATATCCCGTGCGGCTGATAGTCGCCCATCAAATGCGCCTTGACTATCATCAGAAAATTCCAGATCACGACCACCGAAAAACCGCGCACTATCGTGTTCATGTTGTCCGTCATGTTAAGGTAGGCCCGCACCGACAGATACACGAGATAGAGCATTATCATCTTCCATGTCTCCAGCCAGCAGTATAGCGTATTCTCGGCGGCGCCCCACGACGGCAGGCACAAGAGGAAATAGAGCAGATACAATTTCGAGCCTGTCGTCGGGAAAAGGCCCGGGAATCTGAACTTTATCGCCGAAACCATAAGGAGCGCCGCCGCGAACAGATAGATGATGCTGACTTCCATGCCGCGGGCCGTCCCGCGGTATCCTTCGTGCGAGAAAAAGTTTATCGCCGTGCCTTGGTAGAAGCACAGCGCGACAAGCATGCCCCAGATGACGTACTTCGACCACTTGCTGTTAAGAGCGAGCAGACACGCGAGAGGCGGCACCCCGAGCGCGGCTATGGAGAACACGAAGTACTTCATCCCGGGGCCCCTAGTTGCTGCTGTTGGACAGAACGGAACTGCGGGTGAGAAGGTTCACGATGGAAACCGTGGGCATGAGCTTTTTGACGAACACGTTGTATTCGGCCAGGTCGTCTTTCGGGACATACACTATGTCGCCCGCCTTGAGAGCGATATTGCGGCACTTGCCGGCGAGGATGCCGTCCACATCGACCTTGTAGAGCTTCGGGCTGGCGAGCCCGTCGCGTATGATGATGACGTGCTTCCAGTGCGATTCAAGCATCCACCCCGCGGTTGTCAGCGTCTCTATGAGGCCCATTCCAGGCTCGAAGAGGCGCTTGTGCGGATTCTTGACTTCGCCGCATATCGTAACGGACGATTCCATTCTCTGGGCTATATATATGTAGTCGCCCTTTCTGACGCGTATGTTGTGCAGGGTGTCGCCCTGCTCGATGGCCTTGCGGAAATCGACGGGCAGTATCTCGCCGGCGCGCATTATTATGGAGTGCTCCAGATCGGCGACATCGACGTCGACGCCGTTGAACAGACGCTCGTCGCTGGATCCAGCCATTGCATATATGTCGGCCAGGCGCGTCGAGTTGGATACGCCGTATACGCCGGGCCGTGCGCAGGCGCCGGCTATTGTCGCGGTCTCGCTCACCACTTCAAGAACCGTGATGCTGACGACGGGGTTTTTCACATACGGCGCGAGGCCCTCGCGAATTGCTTCCGCACCTTCGGCTATGGACTGGCCGCTCAGTTTGACCTGCCCCATGAACGCGATGCCCACCATCCCGTCCGGACCGATTCTCGTGGTCATGCCGATATCTTCGTGTCCGTAGACCCTGATTTGGATCTGGTCGCCCGCGTTCATGTGGTAGATGGGGTCGTCCTCCATGTCGAGTTCCATGAGACGCTTGTTCTGCCGGGCGATATCTTCTTCGTTGCGGCCGGTTTCCTCCAGCACGGCGCTGTCGTCGTCGTTGTTGTTCAGCAAGAACGCCGTGTCGTAGTTCCCGGTGAGGCGGTCCCAGTAGCATCCGGCAAGCGCAAGACATGCCAGCGCGGCGGCGACAATTCTCATATTCTTGCCTCCATTTCGGTTCTGACCACTTTCGCGTTGGCGCCTGTCGCCATCGCCATTATCGGTTTTTCGGTCGACGAGACGTGACGCCGCACATAGCCGAACTGCGAACGGGGCGTCGCGCCGGCGCCGACTTCGAGTATCACCGAATCGCACAAGCCGAGCAGC
>CAMOXA010000012.1 GCA_946628745.1 uncultured Verrucomicrobiota bacterium
CCGGGTCGGGCGTGCCGTTCGCCTTCAGTATCTTGATGCCGCACGTCGCCTTGGTGATATACTCCTTGTTGTTCTTGATGGCGCCGAACTTCGGCGTCCACTCTGGCATGGCGCTGACGTAGCCGGTTAAATGTTCGTCCTTGTGCTGGTCCCACTCGTACGTGATCGTGACGAATTCGGCCCGCCCGAGGCTCGTGCCTATGGTTCCGCGCCCGGCGGCAAGCCTGTTGTTGACTTCTCTAACCGCGTCTTCGGGCCTTGTGATGTTGTCGAACTTTGCGATGGCCTGCTCCTGGAGCCTTACGCTCATGACGCCGGTGTTGGGGTCGAGGCCCGAGTTCGGCACGACCTTGGTCGAAAGGTGCAGGACATCGTTCATTTCGCCCGTCCGGGTCGACATTCTGTCGCTGGAGAAAAAGAGCGAGAACCTGCCGTCCATAGACCATGTGCCGTCCGTCTCGTCCTTGTGGTTGAACGGGAATACGACCAGCGCCTTCAGGTCGCCGGTGCCGAGACCCTGTACGAACTTCGCCGCGTCGACCTGGTACTTGATCGTCTTCTTCACGCGGCGCGAGTCTTCGGTCTCGTTCAGCACTTCGACTTCCTCGTCGCCCTCCGGTTCCATCGTTTTTTCGAGAGCGAACACAGAGCCGGGCATCGTCGGCCTCATGCCGCATATCATCGGGACGCGCTCCGTCGTGGGCATCGCGAGCGAAAGCGGCACGTGGTCGGTGTCGAGATAGTCGAACAGCGCCGCGCACCCGACGCTCGAAAGCCGCGACTGCCACTCCTGGGTGCGCTGCATCGCCGTGCCGAAAATCGCGCCGGCAGGATTCGGCGTGGAGCCCTTCGTCTCCAGCGTGCGCATCGTGAAGGGCTGGTTGGCCGGGTCGTTCAAATCGAAAAGGTCGTCCTCGTCTTTCGCCTTCGCGCCGTTGCCGCCGTTCTTGCCGCCGGCCTGTTCAGAGGAAGCCGCCGTCTTCGGGAACCATCCGTCCGTGACGAACGTCATGCGGTTGAACGTGTCGAGAATGTCTTCGCTCATGCCCCTGCCGCCTGCTATGCCTATGCCTTTGGTGCCGGTGTCGGAGACATAGTCGTAGAACGGGCTCCAGAGCCCGCCAACCTTCGTCTCTTGCCCGAGCGCGAGGTTCCAGTCCGCCAGCGATATCAGCGGATACTTGCCCTCGAAGTCTATTTCGAGCGTCTCTCTGTCGTAGCGGCGGAACTTTTCCATGAACTGGTCCCACTGCGCCGCTTCGCCGCCGGCCGACCTGTGGCTCTCGTTCTCGAAGAGATACGCGAGCGAGATTCTCCCGTTCGGCGCCGACGAGCGGGGCCTGTCCGCCATGAGCCTGTTGATTTCGAGATAGTCCGAAACGTCTATCGCGCAGAACGTGTAGCGCCCCGCGTCGAAGCCCATCGAACTCCAGCGCGCCGTCGGGGTCTTCGTCGAATAGTAGCGCGCCTCGTTGATGAGCGGCGGCGGTATGTACGCGAGCGCCTCTAGGCAGAGCGGCGTGACGACGCTGCTGTCGCTTTCGCCGTCCGCGGCAAGCGCCTCGGTCGTGCCGCGCAGGACGCGGTGGTCCCATATGTTGCGCACCTGACCGCCGCTCTTGCGGTCCGCCCCAGGGGCGGGCTTGTCGCCTATGTTGGGGTGGGGGTTGTTGTTTATCGCGCGGTCGACGAAATCGATCGCCTCGGCCATTGCGGCCTTGACGAGAAGGCGCGACGAACTCGTGCGCCGCAGGTAGCTCGACGGCATTCTCGCGTAGCGCATGTACGTGGCGAAACCGACTGCCGAAACTATAAGAAACGACAGCATGCCGAGCACTATCAAAAGCGCGCTGCCGCGCCTGGAGGTTGTTGTGTTCACCGGCGTTCCTCCTCTGAGAGCCTGTAGAAGTTCGGCAGGAAGTATCCTGTCTGCATCGCGCCGGAGGCGCTCGTCATCCTGACGCTCGCGCCGCCCTGCTTGATCGATATCTTGTACGGGGTGTTCCACGGGTCCAGCATCTTGCCGCCGGACTTGAGGGATGCCATCAGCAGCGAAGGAATCTTCCCGCCCGACTCGGCGTTGCCGCCCTGGCCGATGAGAAAGCCGAGGGAGCTCTTGTCGGCGTCCTGGTTCGTCATCGTCGGCAGTTCGTTCTCGCGGTCGTAGTTCTCGTAGCCCAGTATCGCCTGGGTGATGGCCTTGACTTCGCTTTCGGCCTTTGATATGTTCGCGCGCTTCTGCGCGCCGGCTATGGATGTCGCGAAAGCCGCGATGAGCATCGCTATGATGCCCAGCACGACCAGCAGCTCCACGAGCGTAAAGCCTCTCTTAGTTGATCTCATCGGGATAGCTCCAAATATCGTCGAACGTGTTGAACTCCCTGTCCGGGCCGGCGCTCTTCACGTTTATGGTGTATGTCTTGATCGAGCCGCCGGAGTCCCCGCTGCCGACCGCGACGGTCTTGATGTCGCTTAGCTTCGAATTGTCCCTCAGACTGCCGCCGCGCGCCTTGAGCAGCCCCGCGGAAGACTTGGCGTTCTCTTCGCTCTCGACGTCCCAAGCGCGCGTTCTGAGCTGGCCGTCGTCGCGCCACAGCCCGACTATGCGGTGGACGTTGTCGTTCCATATGTAGACGTTGTCCGCCTCGTCCCGGACCTCCGCGATGTTCTGGCGGACGAGATCGAGGTCTGCAACGCCCGCGACACCAGTGCGCCAGGATATCGACGACTGGCCGAACATCATAGTAAGTATCGTCACGAGCATGCCCAGTAGCATGCTGGCGACGAGAAGTTCCAGTATGGTGAAGCCTTTTTTCATTCGTTTGCCAGTCCTTGAAACCTTACTTCCGTGTAGTACAGCGGCATCGACAGCAGTTCGGCCGGATGCCTCGTCGCGCGGAACGCTATCTTGACGACCGCGCTGTCTTCGTCGTGCAGGACGACGAGTCCGCCGAGGAGTCCGCCCGCGGCGGCCGTCGGCCACGCAGAGTTCACGTTCAAAGCCCCCTTCGCGCCGCCGGACATCTTGCTCATCACAGACGAGAACACGCCCTTGGCGATGGACTCCGGGTTTTTGTCCACCAGCCCCGAGGAGCGGTTTATGTACGAAGCCCACCCGTCTTCGCCGGGCATGCTGTTGAGCTCGCGGAACACGCTCCACTTCACGTTGGTCGCCGACAGCGCCATCACGAGCGGGCTTATGACGGCGTCCGCGTAGGCGGCCGACGCGACATCCTCCCGGCTCTGGCGGTTCTCGCGGTAGCCGAGGGAGTACAGACCGAGAATGGAAAGGATGCCACCCGCCATGATCATGATGGCGAGATTGACTTCCATTAATGTAAACGCTTTTTTCATGTCAGTTGTCCAGGCTCTTTGTCGGGTTTTCGGACTGTGCGACGGCCCTCGCCTCTATCTGGCCGCTGGCCCCGGGCCTCAGGCTCGACACGGTTATCGTCGACTTGCCGCTCGTCCCGCTCGTGGCGCCCGAGCCGGTGTTGCCGCTCACCACAAAGCGCAGGACCTCTTCGCCCGCGACGGGCGAGCGGGCGTTGCGCGAATAGTTGCTGCCGAATATGTAGCCGTGCGGGAGCGTCAGTTCGGCGAACTCGAAACCGTACGCGTCGCCAACGCGCCAGTCGACGCCGTTCTTGTCCGAGACCACGTATGCGTAGCTGATTATCGTGCCCTGGCCGCCGAGAGCGAGGTCGGGGCGAAGCTCGCTGCGCACCGTGTGCTCGTCGATGACGGAGCGCTCTATGTTGTTGCCTTCGTTACCCGTCAGCTTGTACATGAATATGCCCTCGCCTTCGGACGAGTCGCCCGAGATCTCCTCGTCGTCGTCGTCCGCGTCGAGGACGAGACGGTTGAAGCTGAGGTCGCCGAACTCGTCGTACAGCCTCTCGCCGTCGACCATGGTGACGCGGCCCGCGCGGCGAACCGCGACGGCCTTGCCCACGACCACCACGGTCTCGTCGGCGTTGCTCGCGTCGCGCAGCGTCTCGTTCCAGAAATAGACCGAAACGGGCTGGCGGTCTATCTGCGCGCGCTGGTATGCCGAACGTATGAACTGGTTCACGTTCTGCATGACGCTGCGCTCCTCCATGCCACGGCGCATCGCCCGGTATCCCGCCACGGACAGCGTCCCCATGAATCCCATGATCGCCATGACCACGAGAAGCTCAAGCAGGGTGAATGCTCTTTTGTTGCTCACTGTGTGCTGACCTCCATTGAATCGGCCGGTACCGAATAGACCATCTTGAACCTGCGGAACCATCCACGGCTTATTTCGGGATATCCGAAGTACATTTCCGAAAGCGACATCTTGCGCCTGCTGCGTTCGTTGCCTCTGACGGCCTCCCAGAAGTTCATGCCGAAGCCGCGCGTGCCCGGCTCTCCGTTCGTGCGCGAGACGAACAGGCCCGATATGTCGAGCATCGGGTTGTTGTTCCTGACCGTCTCTTCGACGATCGAACGCACCATGTCGCGAACCTCGGTCCCGTCGAGAACGTATCTGTCGTTGTCGGTCGTGCCGTTGTAGCCCATGTCGTTGGCGCGCGAAAGAGTCGTGCCGCCGTCGATTCTGTCGCCGAGAGAGCCGGGCCACTTGTCCTTCTGGGCGTGGTACGTCTCGAGGCCCTGCTTCACGAGCGCGCAGAGCGCGGCCGAGCGCTGCTTGCGCGTCAGCTTGATGGAATTGGCGGCCGCCGTCGCGACAATACCGAGCAGTATGCCGATAATGGCGACCACCACCATCATTTCTATGAGTGTAAAGGCTCTTTTCATCGTTTTCACCGAACGTCCTTGGTCTTGCCGTAGTCCCAGCTGTAGACGTCGTCGGCGCGGCGTCCGTCCGAGTACGCCTCGATCTTGCCGTCCGCGCCGCAGCACCACACCGCGACGGTCGCGCGTATGTCGACAGACTCGCCGCCCACGTTCGCGCCTTCGATTATGCCGTCGCCGTCGAGGTCGAGCGCGTACCTGAAGCGGTGGTCCTGCACGGTCCCGCCCCCCGGCACCGGAGTGCCCGGCGAGGCGGAGTTGCCCTTGCGCTTTATGACCGCCGCCGCCCACGGGCTTACGATGCCGAAGCGGTCGAGCCCCTTGAGCCTTCTCGCGTTCGAGTCGTACGAAAGCGACATGCCCTTTCTCGCGAGCGGATACGCGGCGGCCTCGTCGAGGCCCGCCTCGGAGTTGTGGTTCTTTATGAGCGCCTGCGGCCAGGCGCCCTGCTCGTCGAAAAGCGCCGTGAGCGCGGTCGCCGTCTCGTGCACGAGCTCTTCGCACTTCGCCTTCTCGGCCTTCTTGGGCGCGCCGCCGAAAGCCGATATCAGCGCCGCCATCAGGATGCCGAGTATGGCCACGACAACCAGAATCTCCATCAGTGTGAAACCTTTTTTCATGAAGTGCCTCCGTCAGTTGCTCATGTGTATGATGTCGTCCCAGACCCACTTGCCGATGCATTCGTTCGCCTTCGCGCTCAGGCGCTTGCGGGATATCCACGGCGGGAAGGTGCGCCCGTTCGGCCCGGCGCTCCACAGCGTGTAGCGCTGGTACGGCGCCGGCGAGTAGTAGTAGAGATCGTGGTACCAGCCGTCGCGAACGGTTATCCCGTCGAGAATGTACTGGTTCGCGGTCGAGTCGGAATCCGCGCCGCCCGGCGTGAATATCTCGATGTCGACGTTTTCGACGTCAAGTTCGCCCGCCTCTTCCTTGCTCTGTATGTTTATGCCGAAGAGCGAGAAGCCGTGGTTGGCCTGGCAGACGCCCTCGAGGTTCGGCATCCATCTGGCGCAGACCGCCTGCGAGGGGATGTTCGCTATGTGGGCCATGTCGCTTTTCGTGTTCGAAGTGGCGTAGCGTTTGATCTGGGTCCATCCGCCGTTCAAGTCGAACGACTGGCCGGTGAACGGATTGCTCGGCATCTCGTTGTTGCCGAGCCACTGCGCGTAGTCGCGAAAGAACACCTCGTCGCCGTTCATCATGACCATGTAGCGCGGCAGGAGAAAGCTCATGAGGCCGAACTTGAACAGCTGCACGTTGCGCCAGTCGGAGTATCCCTTGTTCTTCGAGTGGCGGCCGACGTTGCGCGTGCTGCCGTCGTCGAAGCCCGCCATCAGCCTGCGCTGGATGTTCTCGTCCTCGAAATACTTCTTGTAGTAGTTGTTGCCCGAACTGGCCCTGCGCTTCATCTCTTCGGATATCGCGTCCACCAGCTTCGAGTATCCGCTCGCGTAGGGGAAGCGGCAGTCGACCGGCTGCGATCTGCACGCCGAGTTGACCTGCCGCCACGCGACGCGCTCCGCCGTCTCGCCGATGTTGTTCCACCCCCATATGCTTTCGTTGCGGTCGTCGGTCTGTATGCCGTGCACGTCCACCCTGCGGAAGATGTCGCGCGAGCCGTGCAGCTTGACCGGCGGGTAGCATCCGAACGCGGCGTGGTAGCCCGAAAGGCAGTTTTCGACCTTCTGCATGTGCGTGATGGTGCGCGTGCGGCGCCACGAGTCGCTGCCGACTCCCGTCAGTTTGAATATGAGGCCCATGAGGATCGCGAGTACCGCGATCACTATCATGAGCTCGACGAGTGTGAATGCCTTTTTCATTTCTCTGTCAGTTCGCGCCGCCCGAGACGGACGATATGATTTGAATCATCGGCATGAACATCGCCACGACGATCGTGCCGACGATCAGCGCCAGGACGATGATCAGGGCAGGTTCGATAGCCGCCGTCATGCCGGCCACCGCGTTGTCGACTTCGTCGTCGTACGTGTCCGCGACGCGCGTGAGCATCTCGGCCATCGCGCCCGTCTCCTCGCCGACCTCGACCATCGAGATGACCATCGGCGGGAACACCCAGCACTGCGACAGCGGCTGCGTCATGCCTTCGCCTTCCTTGACCGCGTCGTGGACGTTCTGGATGGCGTTGGAAACGACGCGGTTGCCCGACGTGTCGCGCACGATCACCAGCGACTGCAGAATCGGCACGCCCGACGAGAGCAGGGTGCCAAGCGTGCGCGACAGGCGCGATATCGCCGTTCTCTGCACGAGAGTTCCCGTCACCGGCATCTTCAGCGACAGCAGGTCGAACAGGTACGCGCCTTTCGACGTCTTGCCTATCGCCTTCTTTGCCATCACGACCGCGACGACTATCGCGAATATGAGAAGGCCGTTGTGCTGGACGAACTCGGACGCGTCGATCACCAGCTGGGTGATGGCCGGCAGCTCCGCGCCGCCCATCATGTCGGCGAACACCTGCTTGAACTTCGGTATCACCGTCACGAGGAGGAACGCCGTGATGCCGACGGCTGCGACGAGAACGACGATCGGGTAGATCATCGCGCCCTTCACCTTGTTCTTGATCTTCTCCGCCTTCTCGGCGAACTCCGCGAGACGGCCGAGGACGATTTCGAGAACGCCGCCCGCTTCGCCCGCCTTCACCATGTTTATGTACAGGTTGTCGAATATCTTCGGGTACGCGGTAAGCGCCTCGGAGAACGTCCCGCCAGCCTGGATCGTCTCGCTCACGCCCTCGAGCGCCTCGCGCATCTGCGCGTCTTTCATCTGGCGCTTAAGCACGTCGATGCCGCGCATGAGAGGCAGCCCGGCGTTGACGAGCGTGGCCAGCTGGCGCGTGAACTGGGTGAGCACCTTTGTCTTCACTTTGCCGCGCAGGAACTTGGGCATGGGTATCTTTATGTCCATGTTGAGCCCCTTGCCCTTCTTCTTGCCCTCGCCGGACGGCGCGGCGGGCTTCTTGGCCCCGCCCTTCTTCTTGGCCGGCGCGGCGGCCGGCGCCTGCGAGCGCACCTCGCCGAGCGCAGTCGGGAAAAGACCCTGCGCGCGAACGGCATCTATGGCCTCGTTGCGGGATCCTGCCTCTATCTGGCCGCGGGTCTCGTTGCCCCCGGCATCTTTCGCGATGTACTGGAATGTCGCCATGAGTTCCTCTTTTTCAAAGTGTTGTCATAATTATAGCATACTATATTGTTCGCGCGCAAGTGAAATAACCATGGAGTTTTCATTTGGCCGACTGCCCGATTCCAGTGCTGCACTTCACTGGGAAACTTCGCCGCCCCGCGGCCGCTACTTCTCCAGGAACCTGCCCGCGCGCTTTCCCGTGAACCTGCCGCCTCGCCATGTGACGGCACCGTTCACTATCACGCACTCGACCCCGCTCGAGAACCTGTGGGGTTCCGTGTACGTCGCCTCGGCGCGAAAACCGTTTTCGTCCCAGATCGCAATGTCGGCGTACGCTCCCTTTTCCAGCACGCCGCGCCCTTCGAGGCCGAACCTGCGAGCTGGAACCGACGTCATTCTCGCGACGGCTTCCTCCCGCGCAATCCCGAGAGTTCTCGCCCTCCTGTAGAACTCGGGCATTGTCGCGTAAGCCCTCGGGTGCGGATGGTCCTCGCCGAGCGGACCCCACGGCGCGCGCAGCGACGCGTCGCTTCCCGGCACGATCCACGGCCTCGCGATTATCTTGTCCAGATTCTCTTCGCTCATTCCGAAGAAGAACGCGCCCGTCCTGCAAAGGTCCTTTTCGAGAATGGTGCATACGAGACTGCCGGGGCCGGCCGCCGCGGCGTCTCCCGCCGCGAGTATTTCAGCCACCGTCCTGCCGCTGAACTTCTTGCAGTCGGCGTGCCACGTCCCGCCGATCATGACTGTCGACCAGTCTCTGTCGAGCAAGTCTATTTCGCGCTCGATTCTTTTTCGCGCCGCCGGGTCCCTAAGGCGCACGCACTCCGCTTTCGCGGCACCCTCCTGCGCCCAGTCCGGCAGCACCACGTCGAGGTCCGTCCCGGCCGCGCAGTACGGGTAGCGGTCGCTGCCGAGGAATATTCCCTCTTCGATTCCTGCCTCGACCTTCTCCAGTACGGCGTCTATCTTGTGCCAGTTTTTGCGTCCGCTTGTCTTCAGGTGCGAAATCTCCGCGCGTATGCCCGTGCGTCTCGCGAGGGTGGCGACTTCGTCTATCGCCTCCAGTATCGCGTCGCCTTCCGAGCGCATGTGGGTGGCGTAGATGCCGCCTTTCGCCGCGGCGGTTTTCGCGAGAGCTTCCACTTCGTCCGGCGTGGAGTATTTGCCGGGCTGGTATATGAGCCCTGTCGTGAGACCCCTTCCCCCTTCGTCCATCGCGGCCTCGAGAAGCCTTTTCATTTTATCGATCTCGTCAGGCGTTGCCGCGCGCGCGGCGTAGCCCGTGACGGACGACCTCAAAGTGTTGTGCCCTATGAACTGCACGGTGTTCACGGCGGGCTTCGCCTGTTCGAGCGCTTCGCGGTACTCGGCGAGCGACCTCCAGGTGAGTCTGTCGCCGAGAAGCGACGCCCAGTCCGAAGACAGTCTCGCCTCCCCGTAGCGCGGCGCGGCGGATCCTCCACACTGTCCGTTGATCTCTGTCGTTATACCCTGCGTTATCTTCGAAGGCGCGTCGGGCTCTATGATGAGATACGCGTCGGAGTGCGTGTGGGCGTCGATGAAGCCCGGCGACACAATCATTCCCTTCGCGTCTATGATGTCGGCGCCGCGGCGCGCTTCCTCTCCAGGGCCTTCGCCTTCCCGGCACACCGCCGCTATTCTGTCGCCCTCTATGACGACCTCGCCGCGCGCGGCCGGTTTCCCGGTCCCGTCCACGACGGTTCCGTTTGCTATTATCGTCATCTCGTCAGTTCTTGAAGGAATGTATCGGGGCGGGTATGCGTCCCTTTCTCGCTATCATCGCTTCACACGAAAACGGCGATACTTTCATGACCGGCGCGTGGCCGAGAAGCCCGCCGAACTCTACCGTGTCGCCTACCTTTTTCCCTGCCACGGGTATGACGCGCACTGCGGTCGTCTTCTGGTTTATCATTCCTATCGCCGCTTCGTCGGCTATCATTCCCGCGATGGACGACGCCGGGGTGTCGCCGGGTATCGCTATCATGTCGAGCCCCACCGAGCAGACGCATGTCATGGCCTCGAGTTTCTCGATCGTGAGAGCGCCGGCTTCGACAGCGTCGATCATTCCCTGGTCTTCCGATACCGGTATGAACGCTCCCGAAAGTCCGCCCACGTACGAACTCGCCATGACTCCGCCTTTTTTAACCTGGTCGTTCAAGAGTGCGAGAGCCGCCGTCGTGCCCGGCGCGCCCGGATGCTCCAGCCCTATCTCGCGCAGGATGTCCGCCACCGAATCCCCTACCGCCGGTGTCGGCGCGAGAGAAAGGTCTATTATGCCGAACGGCAGATTGAGCCTCTTGGCCGCCTCTTGGGCCACGAGCTGTCCCACGCGCGTTATCTTGAACGCCGTGCGCTTTATCGTTTCGCAAAGCGTCTCGAAGTCGGCGCCTCTTATGGACTTCAAAACATGGTTGACCACCCCGGGTCCGGACACCCCTACGTTTATGACGGCATCCCCTTCGCTCACTCCGTGGAACGCCCCCGCCATGAACGGATTGTCGTCAGGCGCGTTGCATAGAACCACCAGCTTCGCGCACCCGAGAGAATCCCTGTCTTTCGTGAGGTCCGCCGTCTTCTTGATGGTTTCGCCCATGAGTCTGACGGCGTCCATGTCGATTCCGGTTTTCGTCGATCCCACGTTTACCGACGAACACAGCCTTTCCGTGCAGGCCATCGCCTCGGGTATCGATCTTATCAGCAGCTCGTCCGCGGGCGTCATTCCTTTCGAGACAACCGCCGAATAGCCGCCTATGAAATTCACCCCTAGCTTCTTCGCCGCCTTGTCGAGCGTCTTCGCTATCCTTGCAAAGTCGGACGGCTTTTTGCAGCAGGCCGCCCCCACTATCGCCGCGGGAGTTATCGATATTCTCTTGTTGACTACCGGCACCCCGAATTCCCTGCCTATGTCGTCGCCTGTTTTCACAAGGTCCTTCGCCAGGCGCGTCAACTTGCCGTATATGTTGTCGCACGTGTTCTTTAGCGACTTGTCCGCGCAGTCGAGAAGAGACACGCCCATC
The DNA here is from genome assembly GCA_946628745.1 of uncultured Verrucomicrobiota bacterium. Taxonomy (GTDB): domain Bacteria; phylum Verrucomicrobiota; class Kiritimatiellia; order RFP12; family UBA1067; genus UBA1067. The sequence continues at coordinate 10,956 of CAMOXA010000012.1, forward strand.
GTTATGGTGCGCACGTCGAGGTTCTCCTCGGCGATCATCTTGTTTGTCTCGAGAACTTCGTATATGTTGATCATCTCGTCTTCCCGCTCAGGTTTTGCGAATGTCTCGAGCCTCTCAGACCCTGTGCATCTTCTCGAATATCTCGGACTTCTGGCACCTTATCTTGAGACCCATCTCCATGCCGAGCTTCGCCAGTTCGGCGCCTATTTTGTCGAACGTTTTTTTCGTCTTGCCCAAGTCTACTATCATCATCATGTTGAAGTAGTCCTGCACAACCGTCTGGCTGATGTCGAGTATGTTTATGTCGGCCTTCGCGAGATAGACCGCCGTCTTGGCGATTATGCCAACCTTGTCTTTGCCGACTACCGTTATTATTGCCTTTTTCATATTTCTTGCCGCTTTGCGCCTGTTGAGGCTAGACCACGTAGGGATTGCCGCAGAAAGTGCATATCGCCCCGTCGTGCAACGCTCCGCCGCAGTTGGGGCATTTTCTCTCCAGCACTTCACCGCATATCGCACAAAACCTGCCGCCTGCCGGATCTTCCGCTTCCCTGTCCGGCCTTAGCAGTCTTCTACCCTCCACCATGTACGCATGGTGCGAAGGACAATGGGGATTCGGACAATACCCTTTGTCTTTCAAGTCGACATTTATCGCCGCCGCGGCAGTCTCCCCTTCATTCACCATTTCGGCTTTGATGTCGAACTTCTTCAGCAGCTTGCCTATGGCTTCATCGTTGAGCTTTGTGCCGTCCCCCTGCTCGAACATCGACAGCGCCGGCTGCTTGCATCCTATTTCCGCAGCCAATGCGCTTTGGGAGATGCCCGCTTTCTTTCGGGCGTCTCTCACTTTGAAGCACACTTCTGGTCTAAGATTTGTCACGGCGGATATTATGGACTTTTTTTCTGACTTTAACAAGGGGGTAATTATCAACAGTTATCAACAGACTTATAAACTTATAAACACCTGTAGACAACTTTGTAGATAAGAAATGCCACTTTTTGCGCCTTTATCACCCATTCATCAAGTTATGGAGTTTATATTATAAACAACCTTCAGTAAGTGCGCTTGATTATCTCGGACGGCATAAGGTATTCTTCGCCGTTCTTGTGCGATATTCCCATTTCTTCCAGCACCCTTATTACCTCGCCGCTCACCAAATTGCCGTTGTCGGCGAAAAGCTTCTCAAGTTCCGCCCGCTTCTTGGCGAGCGTTCCGTTGGGTTCGTTGGCGACAAGAACACTCTCAAGTATCTGCGCCCTTCTTATTCTCCCGTCTCTTTCGGCGGCGTCTCTCGCCTCTCTCAAGACCTCGATAACATGGTCGCGCGTTTCTCCCGGAAATCTGTCGGGCAATTCAACTTCCCTGTCTAGAAGTGCGAGAGAGTTCGGGTTTCTCTCCTGCATGTCGAGCTCCCGGTCTATTTTCTCGAACAGCTCTTTTTCGAGTTTCTCGATTCTTCCTTTTTGTTCTTCTGCAAGCTTCGACTTTTTCCCGGCTTCTTTCTTGAGATTCTCGTTCTCTTCTCTTAGCCTGGACACTTCTTGTTCCTTCGAGGCAAGCGTGTTCTTAAGCTCTTCTATTTCATGTTCGATCTTTACTTTTTCTTCGGCGAGAGCTTCTACCACCGCCTTTTGAACGTCAAGTTCGGGAGTTTCCGCTTCTTCTTCTTGCACTTTCTCTTCAAAAGTCTCTTCTGCTTTTAAAGGTTTCTCTTCTTCCATAAACTCGTTTATGTCAAAGGCTTTCATTTATTGTTTTGTCCTTTCAGTTCGCAGCCGGGATATATGAACAGCCGGCAGTCAATAGGACCGTTGAAAAACGGCACTCTGTTCTTGTAGTAGATATTGACAAGTCTTGCCAAATCGGGATTTCCCGTTATGAGACCTCCCGTCCAGCCTCTGCATTTCTCGTTGAGGAACGTTCCAATGCGTTCGTAGACAGGCGAGAGCTCTTCGACGGTTCCGAGTCGTATGCCGTATTCCGGATTGAAAAATACGCATCCTTTTTCTTCCGGTATAGGGCTCTCGGCGAAGTCGCAGTCTTTGAACTCTATATACTGCGCCACACCTGCGGCTATCGCGTTCGTGTGTGCGTTCTCGATTGCTTCAGGAGATATGTCGGTCGCTATTATGCGCGGCATAGCGTCTGTTTTCTCTTCCTTTCGCGCCTCAAGAACCATTTCCTTCCATATCTGTTCGGGCGACGCGCCGAAATGCTGGCGTGGAGCTACCGTCGGCGCTTTCTCTCCGGGTATTATCTTGCTGTATCCTTTTATGGACTGGAAGGCGAAGTGTCCCTTCAAAGATCCCGGCGCTTTGTTCATCGCTATCATCGCCGCTTCTATCGCCGGCGTTCCGCTGCCGCACATCGGCGAAAGGAAAGGCTTCTTGCCATTCCATCCCATCGCCATCAAACATGCCGCGGCGAGTGTTTCCTGCATCGGGGCCGATCCAGGTATCCTTCTGTATCCTCTCTTCGAAAGCGGCTCGCCCGAAGTGTCGAGATATATTATGACCTGGTCTCTTTCCCAGTAGACAAAAACCGCCGCGCCTTTGTTTTCACCGCCGGAATCGGGACGCCTCTGGCATTTTTCCCTCATCCTGTCGGCTATCGCGTCTTTCGTGTAAAGTGTCGGCAGTCTCGTGTCTCTTATCGTGTAGTTGTGCACTATCGAAGAAACAGAGAAATAGCCGTCCGCCTCTATGATGTTTTCCCAGTCGATGCTGACCGCCAATTCATAGAGGTCTCTTATGTTGCGGCAGTCGGCACGCAAAAGAGGCACGAGTATGCGATGGGCCGTTCTGAGCTTCAGATTCAGCCTCATTACATCTCTCATTTCTCCTCTGACGACGACTGTGTTTTCCGTAGCCTCTATTATCCGGTAGCCCATCTCGCGAAGTTCCTGTTCCGTCCAGCGGGCGAGTCCCTTCGCGCACGATACTATTATCGGATAGTTCTTGTCTGTGAAAAGTTTCATCGGTCTGCCTTTTTACCTTTTGTCTTTCATTTCTTTTTCTCTCAGGATATCCTGAGAGGCATGAGAACGTAGAGAAACGGAATCGAGCACTTTATCACCGCCGGCGCGTGTCCGTCGTTCAGCTCTATCTTAACCTCGTCGTCGTCTATCGCCTTGAGAGGATCCATCACATAGTTGGGATTGAACATTATCTCTATCTTGTCGCCCGCGTACTTGATTGGCACTTCGTCGCTCGCCGATCCTATGTCGTTCACAGCCGAAGTTACTGTGAGTCTGTTGTCCTCGAATATGAGCTTTGTGGAGTGCGCCTCGTCCATTGTCATCACGCTCGCTCTTTCGAGAGCGTCGAGAAGTAGCTGCCTGTCTACCGTGATGCTTTCCTTGCAGCTGCGCGGTATGACCTGCACGTAGTTCGGGTATGCGTCGTCCATCAGCTTCGAGTATATTCTCATGTTTGCAGTTTCGAAACTGACCTGCGACTTCTGCACCCTTATCTTCACCTTGCCTTCGCCGTTTATCGCTCTCTGCAATTCCTGCACGGCCTTCGAAGGCAGCACTATATCCCTTTCGGCGTCCGCCGGAAACTCCATTTCCTTCTCCACAAGCGCGAGTCTCCTGCCGTCCGTCGCCACCATCGTGAGTTTTTGCTCCTTGAAGCTCATGAGAACTCCTTTGAGCGTGCGCCTCGTATCGTCCTGCGACGCGGCATATGCCGTCTTTCTCAGCATCTCCTTTATCGTCTGCCCTTCTATCTCGTATGTGTACGCGTCTTCGTCCTGCGGCAGTCTCGGAAAATCCTTTTCAGGCAGTCCTGTCATCCTGAATCTGGCGGACCCGGCTGTTATGGAAGCTTTCTCATCTTCACCCACCTCTACTTCCACAAGTCCTTCAGCCGCCTTGTTGATCGAGTTGAATAGAAGCTTCACCGGCAGCGACGTCGCGCCGCTTTCTTCAGTCTCGCACTTTGCAGAGGTCTTTATGGATATGTCGAGATCTGTCGTAGTCATCTTCAACTCGTCGCCGTTCGCTTCGAGCAGGACGTTTTGCAGTATGGCTAGCGATCCCTTCGCCCCTACTATGTTCTGGACCGACTTGAGACCTTCTATGAACTGCGAACGAACTATTGTGAATTTCATTTTTTGATTCCTTTGAATTGCCTTATGCGGGCGTTGTCGTCAATTGTATCAAATATAGATGATTACATAAAGTATATTCTATAATAATTATAGGTGTGTAGACATTGTCGATAACTCTTGACGCCCTTTGTTTTATTGGTGTTTTGCATTCTTTCTGTGTTTACATCGTGTACGTTTTTTTTAAGACAGAGTTAGACAAGATAGCCGCGTGTTGACGAATGTTGACAATTGGCGCCCTTGTCGACAGCAGTGTAGATATTTTTGTTCATTCTATCTTGTCCGATATCTTGTAGTTGAATTCGGCGAGTATGGAGTCCAATGCGTCAAGGAGTTCCTCTTCGACGTCCAGCCTTTTTTCTATGGCTTTGACTCCGTGCAGAATTGTGGCGTGTTTTTTGTCGAACTCGTTCGCTATCTCCTGCAGGCTCTTTGGAGTGTACTTTCTCGATATGTACATCGCCAGCTGCCTCGGTGTCACTAGTGATGCCGTCCTGTCGCTTGACAGAATTTGACTCACCGTTATGCCGTATTTCTTCGCGACGCACTCTTGTATTTCTTTGATTGTGAGCTTCTTAAGACTTTGTTCTTTGTCTATGAAGTCTTTAAGTATGAAAGAAAGATCTTCGTTTTTGAGCTCCGCTGTAGGATTGATTTCAAGAGAAACTATTACTTTCGCGAGGGCGCCTTCCATAGCTCTTACGTGGCTGCGGATGTGTTCCGCGATGAATTCAAGAGCCGTGTTTGGAACTGTAGGTGTGATATTTTCCGCCTTCTTCTTGAGAATAGCGAGTCTCGTTTCTATACCCGGCGCTTCAATCTCCTGGACCATGCCGCCTTCGAATCTCGAAATGAGTCTGTCCTCCAAAGCCGGCAGGTTTTTAGGTGCGACGTCCGAAGTCATCACTATCTGCTTGTGCTTCGTAGTGAGGTAGTTGAATGTGTTGAAGAATTCTTCCTGGCACTGCTTGCCTTTTTGAAGAAACTGTATGTCGTCCACGAGCAGAACGTCTATGAATCTGTATCTTTCGCGGAAAGATTCCATGCCCTTTTGCTGCAGTGCGTTGACGTATTCGTTAAGAAAAGTCTCGGCCGTTATGTAGCATACGGACATCGAAGGGTTGGTTCTTTTAAGTTCATTGCCTATGGCCTGCATCAGATGGGTTTTGCCAAGTCCCGTCCCGCCGTGTATGAACAGAGGATTGTAGTTTTTCTGGCCTGGATTTTTGGCTACTCCCTTTGCAGCGGCGAATGCCCAGCTGTTCGAAGGACCCTGAACGAATTCCTCGAATGTATAGTTTTCTTCCAACGGCAGAGTTGATATGTAGGCTGTAGACTTGGCGATTGGAGGTTTCGGCGGAGGAGAGACTTCTGTCTTTGGAATGTAAAGCTTTTGTTTAGTCTCCGAATCATAAGAGAAAGAAAGAGTCGCGTCTTTTTCTCCCCCTGCGAGGTCCATAGCGAGCTTCAGTTTGTCGGCGTACTTTTCGGCGAGAAAATCCGCGGCGAATTTGTTTGATGTAAGCACGTGAAAAACTTTATCATCGTGATAGACTGAAGTAACCATCGAGAAATAGCCTTCGGCCTGTATTCTCTCTTCTTCAGATCTCAATGTGGAAATGTAGATGGCTTTAGCCCTGTTCCACAGATCTTTTGATGTGTCGGTTTTCAAATTGTCGTTCATTTTGTCTATTCCTGGTTTCGGCAAGTAATATAACATACTTTTAGGTGACTTATCAACAACAATTAATAAACTGATGTTGTCAAGTTATCTACAAATAGTGTTGATAACTTTATATGTCAGACTCTCTTCGCCGACCTAGGTCGGGCACGTTTT
>CAMOXA010000013.1 GCA_946628745.1 uncultured Verrucomicrobiota bacterium
TTCTGGCCAGGGGCCAGCTACGCGGTGGGGGCCAAGCCCCCCTCGCTCGACAAGCAGTATGTGCGCGACTGGCTGGATTCCATCAACTTCAACCACCAGCCGCCGGGGCCGGTCCTGCCGGACGATGTGATTATGCGCACGCGGGAGATATACGTAAAGGCGTACGAGGAACTCAGCGGGCGCAAGCTCGCCTGAGCGAATTGCAATTCAAACAAAACACAAACAACAAATCAAGAAACGGAACACAGACATGGGAATGATCAATCAGTTTAAAGAAGCGATGAGAATGCGCTCCGAGATGAAAGAAGTGAAGCGCATGCAGAACGAGATAATGAAAGCGACCGTCTCGCACACGAACGGCGGCATCACGGTTGTCGTCAGGGGCGACATGTTGATAGAATCGATCACAGTCGAGCCCGGCGCGTACGACGAGGTAAAGGCCGGCAGGCCGTCCCGCTTCGAGACCATGCTGCTCAATGTCGCCAACGCCGCGCTCAAAAAGGCGCGCGAAATGTCCCAGCAGGAAATGCAGAAGGTGCTGCAGGCCAACGGCGGCCTCAGCGCGCTCTTCGGTAAATAAGGCGACTGCGGGCCGCAGAACGGCGGCGTCATGATAAAGCCAATCGAAGATCTGCAGACGGCGCTCTCGAAGCTCCCGGGCTTCGGCAGGCGTTCCGCCGCACGCGCGGCCCTGGCCCTCGTGCGCGAGCCTGCGCGTCTCGCGGAGCCTCTCGCCGCCGCGCTCGCCGCGGCCCGCGAAAGCGTGCGCTGCTGCACCAGATGCGGCGCGTTCACGACGGCGGACCGCAACCCGTGCGCCATGTGCACGGACGCGACAAGAGACTCCGGCGCCGTGTGCGTCGTCGAAGAACCAGCCGACATAGTTTCTATAGAGGCTGCGGGGGCTTTTAGGGGCCGCTACCACGCGCTCGGCGGCAAACTCTCGCCCGCGCGCAGGATGGGTCCCGAAAAGCTAAGGCTCGCGGAGCTCGCCGACAGAGTTGTGAAAGAGGGCTTCACGGAGGTGCTGCTGGCTCTTTCCACCGACATGGAGGGCGACGCGACGGCGGGCTACATAGCAGAGCTTTTGAAGGGAACCGGCGCGAAAGTGACGAGACTCGCTTTCGGGCTTCCGGCGGATTCGGGAGTGGCATATTCGGATCCGCTCACGCTTCGCCGGGCGATCAACAACAGAATTCTCCAGTAGCGGACATGGCGGAAGTAAAGTTCACAGGCGTTCGCAAGATATACTCGAAGGGCGACAGGCCCGCCGTCGAGGACTTCAATCTCGACGTGAAAGACGGCGAATTTCTCGTCCTCGTCGGCCCGTCCGGGTGCGGCAAGTCGACGACGCTCAGGATGACCGCCGGGCTGGAGCTGCCCACGGGCGGCAGGATAGAGATAGGCGGGCGCGACGTCACCATGCTGCCGCCGAAGGACAGGGATATAGCGATGGTCTTCCAGAACTACGCGCTTTATCCGCACATGACAGTCCGGGAGAATCTCTCGTTCGCGCTCAAGCTCAGGCGCATGGCGAAGGACGAGATCGCGCGGCGGGTTGAATCCGCCGCGGCCGCGCTCGGGCTCGCGCCCTACCTGTCGCGTCTGCCGAAGGCGCTTTCCGGCGGCCAGCGCCAACGCGTCGCGCTCGGCCGGGCGATAGTGCGCGAGCCCGCCGTGTTTCTTTTCGACGAGCCGCTGTCGAATCTCGACGCGAAGATGCGCGTGGAAATGCGCGCGGAGATAATACGCCTTCACAACAGGCTCGGAGCCACGATGATCTACGTCACCCACGACCAGACGGAGGCCATGACCATGGGCGAGCGAATCGTCGTCATGTGCGACGGCCGCATACAGCAGGTGGCGCCGCCTCTGGAGCTCTACGAGAAGCCGGCCAATCCGTTCGTGGCGGGTTTCATCGGCACGCCGCCGATGAACCTGTTCCCGCCGGGGACCGTGTCGCCTCACAGAACCATGGGACTGCGGCCGGAGCACATCGTGCTGCGCTCTGAGAGCGAGTCGCGGCCAGGCGACATGCAGGGAGCGGTCGACTTCGTGGAACCGCTCGGCAGCGAAACGCTCGTCCACGTCGTGACGGGGCCGATGAAGTTTCGGGCGATCGCGCGAATCCAGGGGTTCGCTTCCTGGAAGCACGGCGACAAAGTGGCGATCGGGTGCGATATGGCTAAAGCGGTCGAGTTCTAGATGGCGCGGGCGAACGTCTGCGCGGCAAAAAGGAGGATAAGTCATGACGGTAAAATCATTTGTGATGGCGGCGGCGGTTGCACTGGCTGCGGTCTGCCGCGCAGACGAGGTCGAAATGTTCCACCAGGGGGCGGTCGGCCCCGGCGGCTCATGCAAGGTCTTGATGATCGGCAACAGCTTTTCCATAAGTTGTCTCTCGCATTTGCCGAAGGTAGCTGCCGCGAACGGACATAAGCTCGATCTCGCCTCGCTCTATATCGGCGGATGTTCCCTCGAACGGCACTGCCGCAACATCGAGGACGCCGCTGACGGCGCGGCGTTTCGTCCGTACCGTTTCGACCGCGTCGTCGACGGCGAGAAGGTCGTCGAGAAGGGTTCGGCGAACATTCCCGACGCGCTGGCCATGGACAAATGGGATGTCGTCACAATCCAGCAGGCGAGCCACTTGAGCTGGGACAAGTCTTCATACCGGCCCTGGGGCGACAGGCTTGTCGAGAAAATACGCGCCCTCGCGCCGCAGGCCAAAGTGCTCGTGCAGGAGACTTGGAGCTATCCGCCGTGGGACAAGAGACTCGGCAAGTTCGGTTTCGACCAGCTGGACATGTACGCGAAACTGCACGACGCATACCGCGAGTTCGCCGGGCGGCACGGCTTCGGAATCATACCGGCGGGAACCGCCGCGGAGTTCTGTCCGGACCGCAACTCGCTTTTCACCCGGCCGGACTTCCACTTCAACCGCGAGGAGGGCGAGTATCTGCAGGCGCTCGTGTGGGACATGTCGCTGTTCGGGTTTCCAGACGATTTTGCCTGCACGTACAGACCTGCCGGCATGACGGCGGCGCGCGCGATCGAACTTGCCGAAGCCGCGGCCGGGGCGCATTTGCGCGTCGCGGGCGAGGCGGGCGGCGCCTGGCGCGCCAGCGAGTCGAGAGCCTTCAGGGAGCCGCGGGTGACGCGCGGCAACACGAACATACTCAAGCTCCAGCCGATCGACGACGCGTCGTGGATATGGGCGCCAAAGGCGGAGGAAACGCCCGCCGTGCTGAAGTTCCGCCGCGAGTTCGACGTCGAAGAAGGTGACGGGACGCTGGTGGTGGACGTATCGGCCGACGAGAGATTTTATCTCACGCTGGACGGACGGTTCATGGCGCGCGGGCCCAATCGCGGTTCTGTCGAGAACTGGCAGTACCAGACGTATCTTCTCGATGCGCTCAAGCCCGGCCGCCATGTCTTCGAGGCAGTGGTGACGCGATTCGGGGACGATGCGCCTCTCGCGCAACTGTCCTGCCGCGGCGGATTCATCCTCAAAGCGAACGGCGCGTACGACGCGAAGCTTACGACCGGCAAGGCGAAATGGCAGGTCGGGCGAATGCCCGGAATAAAGCCGACAGGCATCGGCAACGGCGTCTGGGGCACGGGTTCGCAGTTCGAGATATCGGGCCGCGGACCTTATGCGGGCGAGCCGGAGAGCTGGACCGGCGCCGTCGTCGTGCGCTCCGGTGCCGGAGCGAAAGGACCGAGAATCGTGGGGCTCAGGACGAAAGGCTGGATGCTCTTCCCGTCCCAGCTGCCGGACCAGACGGAGTTCCCTGTGCGTCCGGGCGAGTTCAGGGCGGCGACGCACGATGCAAAGTGGCGCGAAGAGCACTGCTACAGCGAGGCCGAGACGAACGCGGCCGAGGTCGCCGGGCTTAACGGCGTTCTCGACTACGGGCGGCCGTTTGCCGTCCCGGCCAGGACCCGGTTGCAGGCGGCGTGGGACCTGGGACGGTATACATGCGCGTATCCGGTGCTCGCGACGAAAGGCGGCAAGGGCTCGCGCATATCCTGGACGTGGGCGGAGTCTGCGCGCAACGCCGGCAAGCACAACCACGGTCGCAAGGGCGACCGCTCCAGGATCGTAGGCATGTATCTTGACGGCTACGGCGACGTGTTCGCGCCAGACGGCGGCGAGGGCGAATTCTCCACGCCGTGGTTCCGATGCGGCAAGTGGTGCAGAATCGACATCGAGACGGGCGACGAGCCGCTTGAAATCACGGGACTGGCCATGATGGAGTCACGGTATCCTCTGGAAATGGAAAGCGAGTTCTACGCGCCGGATCTGCTCGATAGCGAGTCCGCCCCCGACCTGGCCGTCATCCGGCGCATCTGCGAACGGGCGATGCAAATGTGCTGCCACGAGATGCTCTTCGACTGTCCGTACTACGAGCAACAGATGTATCCGGGCGACACAAGGGTGCAGCTCAACGTCATTTCGGCGATGACGCGCGACGACAGGATTGTGAAGAGGGCAATCGAGATGTTCGATCTCGCGACAAGAGACGACGGGATGTGCCCGATGAACTATCCGACGCGCGGAATCCAGGAGTCGCTCACCTATACGTTGTGCTACCTGTGCATGTACGGCGACTATACGATGAACCATACAGACCGCGAATGGCTGAGGGCCAGACTGCCCGGGCTCAGAAAGTCGATGGCCGGCGTAGAGTACTACGAGAATGCGGAAGGTCTCCTGGAGAATGTCCCGGGCTGGTGCTTCATCGACTGGACGACCGGGTGGGAGCCGGGGGGAACTGCCCCGTCGGGACGCTACGGAGAGGGCGTAAACGCCGAAATCAACCTCTTCTGGGTGCTGGCCATGCAGTCCGCCGCGCTGACGGAGCGCGCTCTCGGCAACGATCTGCAAGCCGAGTACTGGGAGCGCAAGTGCGCCGCGCTGAAGCGCCGCATCGTCGAGAAATTCTGGAGCGCCGAGAGGGAAATGCTCGCCGACACCCCCTCGAAGCGGGACTTCTCCGAGCACGCCCAGGCGCTGGCCATAGCGGGCGACGTGCTGCCGGCGGACAAGCGGGAGTCGGCGTTCAGGCATCTCGTCGAGGACGCCGATCTGAAACGCTGCACGGTCTACTTTTCATACTATCTGTTCGACGCGTATTTCAAGATGGGGCGCGGCGACCTGTTTCTGGAGAAACTCTCCCTTTGGCAAGGCTATGCCGATCGCGGGCTTACGACGCTTCTGGAGGCGCCGGACGCCGGCAAAAACGGCCAGAAGGAGCCTCGCAGCGACTGCCACGCGTGGGGGGCGCACCCGATATGGTTTATGCAGACGGGACTGGCCGGCATCAAGTCAGCCGCGCCGTTTTTCGAAAAAGTGCTGGTCGAGCCGTGTCCGGGCGGGCAGAGCGTCATCATTGCGCGCCATCCGCACCCGAAAGGCTGGATTGCGGTGGATCTGCGGTTCAAGGACGGCAAGGCCGAGGGAACGATCAGCACTCCCGTCCCCGGCGTCTTCGTGTTCGGCGGCGTCCGTAAAGAGCTTCAGGAAGGAAACAACACATTATGAAGATTAAAGCTTTTGCCTTCGCCATGACGGCGGCGGCGGTGCTGACGGCGACGGCCGGCGGTCCGAAATACGTGTTCCTGTTCGTCGGCGACGGGATGTCGACGCCTCAGCGCATGGTGGCCGACGAGTTCTCCCGCAAGTCGGGCAAAGGGCCTCTTGCAATGAACTCGCTCACGTACCAGGCGGTGACGCGAACATGCTCGGCGAATTCGCTGATCACGGATTCCGCGGCGGCGTCCACGGCCATGGCGTGCGGCGAGAAGACATACAACGGGGCGATCGGCGTCGATGCTGAAAGAAAGCCCGTCTATTCATGCGCCGCGGCCGCCCACGAGGCCGGCCGGAAAGTCGGCATAATCACGACGGTCACTTTGACCCATGCGACTCCTGCGGGCTTCTACGCCCACAGGGCCAACCGCGGCGAAATGTACGGCATAGCCATAGACCTCGTCAATTCAGGCTTCGAGTTCTTCGCCGGCGGCGGACTCGACTCGAAGTACAAGGACAAAAAAGCGCCCGAGTTCTCCAAATACGGACACGCCTACAGATACGCCGAGTCGCAGGGCTACAAGATCGTCAGAACCAAGGAGGAATTCATGGCTTTGAAGCCTGCCGACGGCAAGGTGCTGACGCGATTCACCGATGGCGCGCTCGAAAACGCCATCGATGCGAATCCCGACCAGCCGACGCTCGCCGAAATCGTCGCCAAGGGCATCGAGATGCTTGACGGTCCGCAGGGCTTTTTCATCATGGCCGAAGGCGGCCGCATAGACTGGGCCGGCCACGCGAACGACGCCGCGACTAACCTGCGGGAGGTTCTCGCGCTCGACGACGCGGTCAAGGTCGCGCTCGCGTTTCTCGACAGGCATCCCGCCGAAACGCTGGTCGTGGTCACAGGGGATCATGAGACCGGTGGCATGTCGATGGGCTTCGCAGGCACGGGGTATGCGCTCTACATGGAGCGCCTCGCAGGCCAGACGATGAGCGTCGGCAGGTTCGAGCACCAGGTGGGCAAGCTCTACGGCAAGCGGACGGACGTCTCGTTCGACGAGGTGAAGCCGATTATCGAGAAGGCCTTCGGCCTCAAGTTCGAAGGCGACGGAAAGAGGGATCCGATGGTCGTCTCCCGCGCGGAGCTTGACGAGATAAAGGCCGCCTTCGACCACGACGCCGAATTCCACAAGGCTAAAATCGAAGAGAACAAGGCGTACGACGGCGCGCGCAGATACCTCCTCGGCGGCGCGTGCAGGACGGTGGTTTCGCACAAGGCCGGCATCGGCTGGAGTTCCGGCGCGCACACCGCGATGCCGGTCATAACGAGCGCTAAGGGATTCGGGGCGGAACTTTTCTGCGGCTTTATCGAAAACACCGACATAGCCAGAAAAATCAAGCTGCTGTATTCCAAGTGAAGATCAACGCGACAGCCTGCGCAATACTTCTTGCGGCGACGGCGGCGCTGTTGGCGGCACCCAGTCCGAAGAGCGTCATCCAGGGCGACTCCCGGCGAAAGGTGCGCGCAGAGGTCGTAGAGGTCGACGATTCCGGCGTCGCGACGCACGGCGTCGTCGAGTTCGGCACCGAACGGCTCAAGGTGAAGCTCGACGACGGGCGGGAGGTCCTGGCGTACAACGAACTTCGCGGGCAGCTGGAGCTCGACAAGAAGTTCAAGCCGGGCGACACCGCCCTTGTCTCGCTGCCTGCGGACGGGCTCGACGACGGTGAGACGGCTGTCGCGTGCGATCACTGGCGGCTCGGCTGGGGGTGGGCGCTGTTCGCCTGTTTTGCGGCATTCCTCTGCTGGTTCGGCGGCTGGTCAGGGGTGCGGGCGCTTTTCACGTTCTTCTTCAGCTGTCTCGTCGTTTGGAAGTTCCTTGTCCCGGCCGCCATATCCGGCTGGAGCGCCAAGTGGTCGGCGTTCCTCGCCGTCGCGGTGCTGACGGCCACTATAGTGTTCGTTGTCGCCGGACTGACGCGCAAGGGGGTCGCGGCGTTCGCCGGCTCGATGCTCGGCGTCATCGCGTCGCTCGGCCTCGCGGAGTTCTTCGCGCGGGCGATGCGCGTCGACGGCGCCACGATGCCGTTCGCGCAGCAGGTCCTCTACGCCGGCTGCCCGGGCGTCGATCTCTTCGACATTTTCCTCGGCGCGGTGATACTCGCCTCGTCCGGCGCCGTCATGGATCTCGGCATGGATATTTCGGCGGGTGTCGAAGAGGTCCACCGGCACAACAAGTCGCTTGGCTTTCGCGACCTGTTCGCGTCGGGTGCCAGAATCGGCAGGGCCGTCGTGGGCACCATGACTACGACATTGCTTCTCGCCTATTCGGGAGGGTACCTCACCTTGCTCATGAAATTCGCGGCGGAAGGCACGAAGCCGGCGGACTTCCTCAATTCGACTCTCGTCGGGGCGGAGATCGTCAAGACGCTCGTCGGCAGTTTCGGTCTCGTGCTTGTCGCTCCTTTCACCGCGATGACTGCCGCGTTCGTGTTTTCGAGGCCCGGCCGGCGGAAAACTTTTTGAAGAAAAATCACATACCCGTTCGGGTAATATGATATAATATATTCCAATATGAAAATGCGTTACAAGCCATTGGAGGGGTACTGCAAGGAATACATGCGGTATCTGGGTATCGCCAAGACGGAGCGTCGCAGCTACGCCGAGAGCGTTCGTCTGCTGGAAGCCAGAGGGTTCAAGGACATATCGAAGTTCAAGTCCCTCAAAGCCGGGGATAAAGTGTACCGCGGCTACGAGGACCGCACCGTCATGGCGGCAGTGATAGGCAAAAAGCCGATCGCCGAAGCCGGGCTCAAGGTCGTCGGCGGCCATACGGACGCTCCGCGCCTCGATCTCAAGCCGAAGCCGCTGTACGAGAAGGGCGGGTACGTCTATTTCGACTGCCATATCTACGGGGGCATAAAGAAGTACCAGTGGCTGGTCCTGCCGCTCGCGCTGTACGGGACGATCGTCCGCAAGGACGGCACGAAGGTCCAGGTGGAAGTCGGCGACAAGCCAGGCGACCCGGTCTTCATGATATCCGACATCCTGCCGCATCTCGGCTACGACCAGGCCAAGAAGACGCGCGACGAGTTCTATCCCGCCGAGGATCTGGACGTCATCGCGTGGACGACCTACGCTAAGCCGAAAAAAGACGACAAGCCCGGTGACGCGCCGAAGGCCGACAAGCCGGCGCTCGTCGAATACCTCAAGAAGACATACAAGATCGACGAGGACGACCTGCTTTCGGCCGAACTGGAGATCGTGCCGGCCGGCATGCCGCGCGAAGTCGGTTTCGACCGCTCGCTCATCGCCGGCTACGGACATGACGACCGCGTCTGCTCGTTCGCCGGACTCCAGGCGCTTATCGACGCGGCGGACAACGTCCCGGATCAGACGGCGTCGATTCTCATGTGCGATAAGGAGGAGATCGGTTCGATGGGCTCGACTGGCATGCAGTCCAGCTTCTTCGAGAACACGGTCGCCGAACTCATCGAGCGCCAGGAGCGCAATGCGAAAGACATAATGGTGCGTCGCGCGCTGGAGCGCTCGTCGATGCTCTCGGCGGACGTCACGGCGGTGGACGATCCGCACTTCCCCGATGTCGCTTCGACCGGCAACGGCGCGTTCTTCCACAAGGGCCCTGCGGCTTCCAAGTACACCGGCGGCACTTCCAAGAGCGGCGCCAGCGATTGCGGGCCGGAGTTCGTCGCGCGCATCAGGAAGATCATGGACGACGGCGGCGTCACGTGGCAGATGGCCGAGCTCGGCAAGATGGAGAAAGGCGGCGGCGGCACCATATCCCAGTACATGGCGCGCTTCGGCATGAAGGTCCTCGACATGGGCACGCCCCTCATGAACATGCACGCACCGTGGGAACTCGCCTCGAAGTTCGACTGCTGGCAGACCTACTGCGCATATTCCGCTTATCTGAGGAGTTGACGCCGGACAAAAGGGGGGATGAAATGGATTCGGCAGCCCAGCGCCCAGTCAGCGCGATAATACTTGGCTACGGCATACGCGGCCGCGCCTACGCCGCGTATGCCAAGACGCATCCCGAAGACTTCACCGTCGCGGGGCTTGCGGATCCGGTCGCGGATTTCCCGGCCGACGCCGGGTGCCCGACATGGAAAAACTGGGAGACGGCGTTGGATTCCGGCACGAAAGCCGACGCCGTCATAATCTCTCTGCCCGACAGACTGCACCGCGCCGCGTGCGTGAAGGCTCTCGAGAGGGGCTACCACGTCCTTCTCGAGAAGCCGATCGGCTGCACGTGGGATGAGTGCCAGGCGATACGCGACGCCCAGGTGAAATCCGGCAGGCTGGTTCTTACCGGCTACGTGCTCAGGTACGCGCCTTTCTACAAAAAGCTGAGGGATGTGATATCATCCGGCGTGATAGGAGAGCTCACGAGCGTGCACCATCTCGCCGCGATATCGTACGGCAAGTCCGCCCACGCCTACTGCCGCGGCAACTGGTCTGTCGAGGCGAAAGGCACCGGCATGCTCGTCAACAAGTGCACGCACGATTTCGATCTCATCGAGTGGTGGACCAAGGGCCGCAAGTGCACCAAGGTCTCGAGCTTCGGTTCGCTTTTCCACTGGCGGCCCGAGAACAAGCCGGCCGGCGCGGCGGACCGCTGTTGCGACTGCCCCCAGGCGGTGCGCGACAACTGCGCTTTCGACGCCTACAAACTCTATTACGAGCGCACGGACCTGCGCTACCACTTCGCGGACGAGTCGGACGAGGCCATCCTCAAGATGATAGAGACCTCGCCCTACGGCAGGTGCGTGTACGCCTGCGGCAACGATTCGGTGGACCACCAGACGGTCCTCATGGAATACGAAGGGGGGCTGACCATTATACTCGAGATGGAAAGCTACTCTCAGCAGCGCACTCGCATCACCCACTTCTACGGCACGCGCGGCGAGGTCATCGCCGACGAAAAGAAGATACAGATAATGCCGTTCCTGGGCGACTCGACGACGATCACGCCCGCCCAGCACGGCCACCACGGCGGCGGCGACCGCGAGATCATGACGGAATTCGTGAAACTCGTGCGCGGAGGCTCGCCGGCGCGCTACACCAAGCTGCTCGACGCCGCGCTCGAATCCCACCGCATCGCGTTTCTCGCCGAGGAGTCCCGCAAAACCGGCAGGACTATGAGCGGGCTGTAGACGTTTTTTCGGATAAACACAAACACCACCAAAAGGAGAAATCAATGACAATCAATTCAAGCAGAAGGGGATTCCTGAAAGGCATGGCCGGACTCGCCGCGCTCGGCGGCGCGGGCGGCTGCTTCACTGTCGGCCGCGGCGGCAGCGGCAAGATACGCCTCGCGGCCGTTGGCGTCATGGGCAAGGGCTACAGCGACTGGACGCCCATGATCAAGTCCGGCCTGGCCGAAATGGTGGCGTTCTGCGACGCCGACTACTCAATGCGCGAGAAGGCCCAGATGAAACTTATCCAGGACGGCATCGACCTCGACATGTACGAGATACCGTTCTACACCGACTACCGCAAGCTGCTCGACGACTGCGGCCTGCTGGGCGTCGAAGCCATGACGATTTCCACCCCGGACCACGTGCATGCGCCTGTCGCGATCGGCGCCATGAAGCAGGGCATCCACGTCTACGTCCAGAAGCCGCTCGTCAGAACTCTCTGGGAACTCGACTATTTCAACAAAACGGCCCGCGAGAACAACGTCATCGTGCAGATGGGCAACCAGGGCTCGTCCCTCGACTCGATGCGCCGCTGCACCGAGGTCATCCAGAGCGGAATCCTCGGCGACGTCAAAGAGGTTCACGTCTGGACGAACCGCCCCGTATGGCCGCAGGGCACGGGCGTCGCCGAATGGGTCAAGGGCCACCCGAAGGGGGATCCCGTCCGCACCGGCCTCAACTGGGACGCATGGCTCGCGACGGCGTCGAAGCGCCCGTTCCTCGACAAGTACCCTGACGACGCCGACGTGTACGATCCTTGGAAGCTCGGCAAGAACGTCTACCACACCTTCACGTGGCGCGGCTTCTTCGACTTCGGCTGCGGCGCCTTCGGCGACATGGCCTGCCACACGATGAACCTCGCGTTCCGCGGCCTCGAACTCGGCGGTGTGTCCGACGCGGTCTGCACGATGATCGAGTCCGAAAACGACGTCGCCTATCCGCTCAAGTCCGTCGTGAAGCTGACATACAAGGAGCGCGAATCGAAGGTTCGTCCCGGCGTCAAGTTGCCCGCCGTCACGCTCTACTGGTACGATGGCGACGAGAAGCCGGATGCGGCGATAATGCCCAAGTGGGCCGAGACGCACGGCGGCAAGGTTCCCAACACCGGCTGCTACATCATCGGGTCCAAGGGGGCCGTCCTCATGCGGGACGACTACGGCGCGAAGTGCGCAATCGCTCTCGAGGACGACAAGGAGTTCTCGGATATCTTCGCCCACGAAGCCGCGAAGGCCGTTCCGCGCGCGATTCCGTTCTGCGGCGGTTCTTCCGAAGTCGCCGGCGGGAAGTCGACGGTCGAGATGAAGGGTTTCGCCGAGGGCCACTACGGCGAGTTCCTCCGCGCGATCAAGGGCGTAGGCCCCGTCTACTCCCAGACGCATTCCCGCTGCTTCTCGGATGTCGAGTACTGCATCCCGCAGATGGAGGGTATCCTCGTCGGTTGCGTCGCGCAGCGTCTGCCCGGCAAGACTCTCAACTGGTGCTCGTGCAAGCAGGCGTTCGACGACGAAGCCGCCAACGCGTTCGTCAAACCCTTCATACGCAAGGGCTTCGAGTTCTGACGCGCAGTGCACAGGTTGCTTGCCAGCACTGAAGAGCTGTCGCGGGAGAGGCCGGTTCTCTCCCGCGGCGCTTTGAACCACTTGAAGGTCGTCAGGCCCAGAGACGGCGAGGCGGTCGAGCTGTTCGACGGCGCGGGTTCGCTGCGCCGCTACACGTACGTCGCGGACGCCAAGTCTCTCCTGGCCGCCGGCCCGTTGACAAAAGTGCCGCGCTTCGCGTCCAGGCCTGTCGCGCTTTTCGCATGCGTGACGAAAGGCTCGAGGTGGGACTGGACGATCGAGAAGGCGACCGAGCTTGGCGTCTCGCGCATCGTCCCGGTCCTCTCGCAGCGCACGATCGTGCGCATCCCCCGCCAGGAGCGGGCGGCAAAGCGCGAGCGCTGGCTGCGCATAGCCGAAGAGGCCGCGCGCCAGTCGGACGCGGCGTGGCTGCCGGAAATATGCGAGGCGACGGACTTCGCCGATTCGATTCCGCTCGCCAAGGCTACGCGGTGCTTCGCCGGCGCGCTGACCGACCCGCCGCCGCCGCCCCTGGCGGACGCCCTCGCCGCCGCTCGCGGCGATGACGCCGAATGGTCCGTCTATGTCGGACCCGAAGGCGACTTCACCCCCGGCGAACTGGAAACACTTCTGTCGTTCGCCGAGCCGGTCAGCTTCGGACCGGCCGTCCTGCGCGCCGAAACCGCCGCCATATTCGCTGTTTCGGTTCTTTGCGCTGCCACCCATTCATCGGCCGGCGCCTTCGCCGCGCCAAAGACGGTTTAAGGAGAAAATGGAACGCTTCGAATTGGAGGATTCGCTCAAGAACGAGATTCGTTCGCGCGTCATGGGCGATGGATTCATGAAAATCGTGCAGTCCGTGCGGCGCAACGGCAAGGCTTTCCGCATCTCGATGCGGCCCGTGGAGATTGGCGGCAGGCGCATGTTCCAGGCCGAAATGACGGACGACGGCCAGGTCCAGGTCAAAAATCTCGAGGCTGACGCCGCGGCGTCGGGGCTTGACGAGATCATCGCCCAGAAGGGCGCGCGCGAACTCCACCTCATGACCGCCAAAGGCGATCTGCACGTGCGTGTTTCTCGCAAAGGCAGGGTGACGGTCTCCCGCTCGGCGGAGATGGACCGCGCCGTCGTCGTCAAGCCCCACGACAGGGTCAAGAAGCTGCCGCTTACGAGTTTCGACTCGGCCGCATATCTGCGCACCGTCGGGCTCGCGGATGGCGAAGGCCGGCTCAGGGCTTCGATGCGCGGCAAGTACGACCAGGTCAACGAGTTTCTCAAGGTGGTCGGCGAGACTTTGGAAGGGCCCAAGCCCGAGACATTCACCGTCGTTGACTGCGGCTGCGGCAAGGCTTATCTCACAATCGCCCTCTATTATTTTCTCACCCAGGTCATGGGCTATCCCGACGTGCGCGTGACAGGCGTCGACAGAAGGGCCGATGTGATAGACGCCGCGGCTGAAATGGCGGAAAGACTCGATATCGCCGGCAAGGTGTCGTTCGTGAAGTCCGGCCTTGCCGAGTACCGGGCCGGGAATGTCGATCTCGTCGTCTCGCTGCACGCCTGCGACACGGCGACCGACGAGGCGCTCGCGAAGGGCGTCGAATGGAAGGCCCGCTACATCCTGTCGGCGCCGTGCTGCCAGCACGAGCT
This sequence comes from uncultured Verrucomicrobiota bacterium, assembly GCA_946628745.1. Classification (GTDB taxonomy): domain Bacteria; phylum Verrucomicrobiota; class Kiritimatiellia; order RFP12; family UBA1067; genus UBA1067. The sequence goes on from CAMOXA010000013.1 coordinate 13,972, forward strand.
TCAGAAGACGCTCGACGACAAAGGCGCTTTTGCCGGCCTCATGCGCCAGTCGATTCTCCGCGAAAGGCTCTGCGACATACTGACCGATTCGTTCAGGGCGCAGATACTCAGAATTCTCGGCTATCGCACCCAGGTCGTCGAATTCGTCTCCAGCGAGGCCACAGCCCGCAATATAATGCTAAAGTGCGTCTGGGGCGTCAAGCCCGGCCAGCCCGGTCCCGTGAGCGAGTATCTCGAACTGCGCGACTACTGGCATGTCACGCCGTGGCTCGAAACGCGCCTTGGCGAAAGGCTCTCGCGCCATCTGGAGCGGTTCGCATGACGCCCGGCGACATCGAAAAGCGCGCCCGCATCGTGCGGGGCGTCAGAGGCTTTTTCGACGGTCTCGGGTTTGTCGAGGTCGAAACGCCGGTCAGGATCGACGCCCCGGCGCCCGAGTGCCACATCGATTGTCCGCCGGTCGCCACCGGAGGATTCCTTCGCGCGTCCCCCGAACTTCAGATGAAAAAGCTTCTTGCGCTCGGCATGGACCGCATCTACCAGATCGGTCCCTGCTTTCGCGATGGCGAGAAGGGCTCGCGGCACAATCCCGAATTCACGATGATCGAGTGGTACCGCCGCGAGGCCGGATATCTAGACATAGCCGACGACCTCGAGGCGCTCCTCGCGCGGCTGGGCGGCATAGGCGGCCTTGCGCCCCTTGGCGAAAAACCTGCCCTCCGTCTCGGCGTGCGCGAGGCCTACCGCCGCTACGCGGGTTGGGACCCGTGGACGTCGTGGGACCAGGACCGCTTCGACTATGACATGGCCGTGAAAATCGAACCCGCACTGAAGGAGACCGGCGGCGGCGTGTTCCTCATCGATTATCCCGTCCAGGCGGCTTCGCTGGCGCTTGTGCGCGACGGCTCCGCCGAACGCTGGGAGTTCTACTGGGACGGCGTCGAACTCGCCAATTGCTTCAGCGAGCTTTGCGACGGCGCCGAACAGTTGCGGAGGTTTGAAGCGGCCCGTGAAGAGCGTAGGACGCTTGGCGAGGCCGACTACCCGATCGACGGCGAATTCATCGCAATGGTTCCGGCGATGCACCGCGCGGCAGGAGTGGCGCTTGGCGTGGACAGGCTTGTCATGTGCCTTTTGGGCCTGCACACCATAGACGAAGCGAGGATCGCGCCATGATTGAGCTGTTCGACACCCATGCGCATTTCGAGGGCGGGGCTGGCGAAACCGCGGCATTGCTCGAGAGGGCTTTTGCCGAAGGCGTGACGAGAGTCGCGGCGATCGGCGGCAGCGAACGGCTGAACGCAGGCGTCGCGCTGGCCGCCGCGCTCTCTTCGGAACATTCCGGCCCGGCCGGCGGTTACCCTGTGGTCTACAAGGCTCTCGGCTGGGATCGCGACCAGATCGGCCGCGATTTGCCGGACCTCGATTTCACCGGCGTGTCGGCTGTTGGCGAAATCGGCCTCGACTATCACTATTCGCCCGAAACGCGCCTCGCCCAGATGGAATTGATGGGCCGCCAGCTTGAACAGGCCGCCCGCCTGAGCCTGCCCGTGATTATACATACGCGCGAGGCCGACGACGACACTCTCGGCCTTTTGAGGGAGATTCCTTCGCGCGGGATCATCCATTCTTTCACCGGCTCGCCGGGCTTCTGCAGACAGCTTCTGGATCTCGGCTTTTATATATCCATATCCGGCATAGTGACCTTTCGCGCGGCGGACAACGTGCGCGAAACCGCGCTGGTCATCCCCGACGACAGGCTGCTGATCGAGACCGATACGCCTTACCTCGCGCCGGTGCCTAAGCGCGGCACGGCCAACGAACCGGCATTCGTGGCCCATACCGCCGCTTTCCTCGCCAGGTTGCGCGGGACGTCGCTCGAAGATCTCGCCAGGCTCGCGACGGCGAATGCGCTGGAGGTGTTCGGATGATTCTCGCGCCGTTGCGCGGCGTGACGATACGCTGCTTCCGCGCGACATTTGCAGCGCAGATACGCGAGGCGGGTTTTACCGAGGCCGTGACGCCGTTCGTATCCGCCAACGCGGGTGTCGATCCCGTCAAAGACCGTGAATTGCGTCCGCTTGAAGGCGGCGGGGAGCCAGTGGCGCTCACGCCGCAATTCATCGGCAAAGATCCGCAGGCTCTCCGCCAGTGCCTGCTGAAAATCAAAGCGGCAGGCTATGCGAGGGCCGATCTCAACTGCGGCTGCCCGTTCCCGATGGTTCGCAACAAGGGCCGCGGCAGCGGACTTCTGAAAACGCCTGATGTTCTGCGGCGGATGCTTGAAGCCGGATGCGAGGCGATGGGTCCCGGAGCGTTTTCGGTCAAGGCCCGGATCGGCGTCGACAGGCCTGACGAGTTGCTGGCGCTCATGCCGCTGCTGAACAATTTCCCTCTCAGGCACCTTGCAGTCCACGCCAGAACCGCGCGGCAGATGTACGACGGGGCTTGCAACCTCGCGGCTTTTCGCGATGTGCTCGATGTCGCGAAAATGCCTGTCGTGTACAATGGCGATGTCGCTTTGCCTCTGGACCGGCAAAACGTCGCTTTCGCCAAAGTCCACGACGTGATGGTCGGCCGCGGATTCGTTCGCAGCCTTGCCGGGCGCGAAGACGCGGCGGATTTGCTGCGCAGGTATGTCGAAGCGTCGCTCGACGAACTGCATGCCGACCGGCCAGTTCTCGGTCGCATGAAGGAGCTGCTTTCGTACTGGAAGGACTTCCCTCGCTGGCGGCGCCGCTGGCAGGTCGCCAAGATGGCGCGCTCAACGCCGGAACTTCTGCTTGCCGTGGCGGACCGTAGCTGTTAGCGGGTATCATGGCACTTTCGAGTGCGTTCGGTCTTGTCGGCGGATCCCGCTTCGCGCGCTACCGCGACTTTGTCCGTC
>CAMOXA010000014.1 GCA_946628745.1 uncultured Verrucomicrobiota bacterium
CGCGGCGTTCTCGCCCGGCAGCCGCCATCGCTACGGGTACGGCTACGGCTACGGGTACGGGTACGGTTACGGCGGCTACGGCTACAGCCCGAAGCGTCGCCGCGGCAAGGGCGACGGCGACAACCCGGTTACGCCCAAAGACGCCAAAGCCGCGTCCGCGCAGGGTGCCGCGCCCGGCGGCGAGACGGCGAAAGCAAAAGCGGACGGCAAGCTGGCGGCTGAGCACAAGACGTTGGTGAACGACGACTTGACGGACGACGACTGAGCCTTGCGGCGACGGGGAGGCCGGGAATGCATCGAGTATTCATAGACGGTTCGGCGGGGACGACAGGGCTGAGAATCAGGGAGCGGCTATCCGGCCGCGGCGATCTGGAGCTGATAACGCTGCCGGAAGAGTTGCGAAAAGATACCGCGGCCCGCCGGGCCGCGCTCAACAGCGCCGATGTGGCTTTTCTCTGCCTGCCCGACGCGGCGGCGGTCGAGGCCGCAGCCATGGTGGAAAATCCGCATACCGTCGCCATCGATACTTCGACCGCGCATCGCGTGGCGGACGGCTGGGAGTACGGCATGCCGGAGCTCGCCGGCCGCAGAGAGCGCATAAGGCGGGCGAAGAGAATTGCCAACCCCGGGTGCCACGCCAGCGGTTTCATAGCTCTTGTCGCCCCCCTTGTCTCAGAGGGATTGGTTTCGCGTGACGTGCGCCTGTGCTGTTTCTCTCTGACCGGATATTCGGGCGGCGGCAAGAAGATGATCGCCGAATACAACGAGAAGCTCGAAGGCGCCACAGTCAACGCCGGCGAATATTCCGGCGGGCGGCAGTACGCTCTCGGACAGTCTCACAAGCATCTCCCGGAAATGGCGAAAGTCTGCGGATTGACGACAAGCCCGGTGTTCTCGCCGATAGTGGTGCCGCACATGAGCGGCATGGAAGTAACCGTGCAGCTTTTCGCCGACCAGACGAAAGGCGGGCTGGAGGCGATTCGCGAGTGCTACGCCCGCGTCTACCGTGATAACGGAACGATTCGCTACGCGGCCGATCCGGCGGCGGACGAAGGCGGGTTTCTGTCGTCCGCGCGTCTGGCCGGGAGCGACAGCATGGAAGTTTCTGCATACGGCAATAACGAGCGCATTGTGCTCGTATCGCGCTTTGACAATCTCGGCAAGGGGGCGTCCGGCGCGGCAATCCAGAACATGAACATAGTTCTGGGATGCGACGAAAAAGCGGGGCTCGTGCCGCCGCGCCGGGGCTGACAGACCGGCCGGAGGTTATTCGCCCCAGACGATTGTAGTCGTGGAGCCGACAATGCCGAGAATGTTCCTCACTTCGTAATCGACGTGGTGGATCTTGGTGATATCTCCGTTTTCCATCGCCTTCTTGATGGACGCGTCGCCCTCGGTGAAGCAAATCATGCCGCTCGCCGTGGCCGTACCTTTCTTGAGAGGCTTGACGCTGTTGTCGATGAAATTGCCAGGGCTCACGACATTGAGCTCAAGCATCGAGACTGCATTCGAGGGGCGGACAATGACGCAGCCGGACGCCGCGACGGCGAGGACTGCAACTGCCAGTAGTTTCTTCATTTTGTTTTCTCCTTCTATGGATGTTTAACTGTGGATCAACCACGGAGCGTATGTTACCATATTCGCGGCAGCACTGTCAAGCGCGGACGGCATCATCCAATATTGTCCGGCGTGCTCGCTTTTGCGAAACAAGTTTTCTTATTCGTAAAAAACATCATATTTCCTCTGTATAGCGCAGAAGAAATATGATATAATACTTTGCAAAGCCCTCCCAAGGACGGAAAGGGCTTTGTTGTTTAGGGAAAATAGGGCACAGAAGACATGATAGCATCACATGGCAAGGCGCGAATTCTCGTCGTTGACGACGAGAAACTGATATTGCTTACAATGAGCGCTAAGCTCAGAAGTGTAGGGTACGCGGTCGTACCTATGAGTGATGTGGATTCTGCCGTCAGGGTCTTGAAAGAGAACCCCAAGGCGTTCAGCGCGATTATAACCGACATCATGATGGGCGACATGGACGGGTTCGTCTTTCGCGACATCATCCGCGGCGTCGACCCGACCATGCCGATATTCTTCCTGACGGCGCTCGACCCTGAAGAAGGCGGCGGGTTTCTGAAGCGCATAATGGAAGATCCGATAAGCTTCTACCTGCCGAAGGCCGTCAAGACGGAAGTGATACTGAGGCGAATCCGCCAAGTGGTCGCTTCGCGCAGGGTCGAAAACTTCATCGAGCAGAAGATCGAGGACGACCGCAAGTCGCTGGAACTCGCCTCGCACATCCAGCGAAGCATACTGCCGCGGCGGACGCTGATGACGCCGCGCGGATTCTACGCGACTTGGTGGAAGCCGGTGGACATCGTCAGCGGCGACCTGTACGAGGCTGTCCCCTTCGGCATGGGGTGCTACCTCTACGTGCTTGGAGACATCCAGGGCCACGGCACCAGCGCGGCGCTCGCCATGACGGCTGTGCAATCGTTTCTCAAAAACTTCGCGCACAAAGAAGGCCTGCCGCTTATGGGCGTGGAAGAGATCGCGAACATGCTCCAGAAGTTCTTCAGGACCAATCTGGCGGAAGTGTCGTACATGACCGCGCTTCTTTGCATACACCGTCCTCTGAAGAACAACGTGGAGTGGATAAGCTGCGGCGCGCCGGATCTGGTCGTGGTCGACGACGGCAAGACGCTGAACATAAACCCGGAGAAGAAAGGCGGGGTGCCGATTGGCCTGCTGCCCGACACTGAATACACTAAAGACGACGTTCTTCAGACGACGATCGGCAATCGGGCGGTGTGCGTTGCCTACACCGACGGCTTGGTAGATCTCGCGAAAGATTCCGAAGGCCTGGAGCCGCTTCCTGAAGACCTGCATGCGAAGCTGCGCGAGGAAATCATAGCCTCCGCGCGCGACAGAGGGGCGATGGTGGCGGCGCCTGCGAAGTTCATGAAAGCCTGCCAGGAGCTCGGGTACAACGACAATCTCGACGACATGACGATTTTGGCGTTCGGCGCGAGGATCTTCCTGCCCGGGATATACGAGGCGACCGTGGAGCTGACGCCTGACGACATAGACGCGGCCTCGCAGGGGCTGGCAGAATGGTGCGCGGGCGAACACTGGGACGAAGGACTGGTGCAGCGCGTACAGCTGGTTCTCGAGGAGAAGCTGATGAACGTATACGACCACGGCTTCGACGAGCGCGACAGACTCAGGGAGGTGGTCAGCTTCCGCCTGAGGGCGTGGAAGCACTATGCCGAGCTGACGGTATGGGACTACGGCACGGTCGAGCCGAGTTTGAACGTGGTCGCGGCGGACTCGGACGTGGTGTTCGAAAGGCAGAACCAGTCGATGAGCAACCACGGCCGCGGCAGGCTGATGGTGCGGGAGCTTTGCACGGGCATCGAGCGCAACCGCTATGCGAATTTGAACGAAACGATCTACAACATACCCAAGGATCCTGACGGCGGGCCTCTCGCCGAGACGCTGAAGTGCGGCGAGAAAGTCAACAGCTGACCCCGGGGGCGGGACGGCAATAAGAAACGAAAGGGGAGACGACAAATGAAGAAATGCTGCGAAACGTACATGAGCGAGCAATTCGGCGGCGACGCCGACGTTATGAACGAGATATACGGCGAGTATATCAAGTCGGTGGACGAGAAAATCGCGCAGGCCGAGAGCGAACTCGGCAAGCAGGACTGGGCGCGTCTCGACACTGTCGCGCACACCGTAAAAGGGAACGCGCTCGCGGTGGGCGACGAGGACATGGCCAATACTGCGATAGAACTTCGCAAGGCCAGCGCACTAAAAGACCAGGCGGCGGCCGCAGAGCTGATCGCACGGCTCAAGAGCCTGAGGGAGCTGCTCTGACGGGGAAAGGCAGGACCGCCGCAGAAGCGGCGGACGCGGAATGGAAAGTCTTCTAGACAGGAGCAAGGGGGCGGACCTCGACCAGCTCCTCAGGGAACTGAGAGGGCGGACAAAGAATAACCGGCGGCGCAGCTTGAGGCTGCTCGCCTGGCGGTTCACGGTTTCGGCATCATACGCCGTGAAGCGCGCGATCGACATCATCGGCAGCGCGATCGGCATGGTGTTGCTATCGCCGGTATATATCGGCATAGCGGCGGCGATCAAGTTCACGAGCCCCGGGCCGGTGATCTTCAGCCAGACGCGGGTGGGGCGCTACGGGCGGCATTTCAAGTTCTACAAGTTCCGCAGCATGCGCGTCGACGCCGAGGATCAGAAGGCGGCGCTCATGGCGCAGAACGAATCCAAGGACGGCGTCATATTCAAGATGCGCGACGACCCGAGAATCACCAAAGTCGGCAAGTTCCTGAGACGCACGAGCCTGGACGAGCTGCCGCAGCTGTGGAATGTATTCATAGGCGACATGAGTCTCGTCGGGCCGCGCCCCCCGGTGCCGAAAGAAGTTGAGGAGTACACTCTCGAAGACCGCAAGCGGCTCGACGTGATACCCGGCATCACGTGCCTGTGGCAGATCAGCGGGCGCAGCGACATACCGTTCCACGAACAGGTACAGCTCGACAAGGAGTACATACTCGCGCCGAGTCTCTGGAAGGATCTCGTAATACTCGTAAAGACCGTGCCTGCGATAATAGGCGGGAAGGGGGCGTACTGATGGACAATCTGCTGATCGTACCGTCCGTTCGCGATTCGGAGTGGGTGCAGGAAGTAATGCCCGGCACGAGCCCCGCAGAATTGCCGGTCGCGGGCCGCCGAGTGATAGCATACATGCTCGAACACAGTGAGAAATTCGGCGTGATGTTCAGGGAAATACTCGATTGGCATTATTCCAGGGAGCTGGCGAAGGATTTCTCGGACATGACGCGCACAGCGTGCCCGGTGTTCTACGCGCGCGGCGAGGGCGAGGTGCCCAAAGGCCTCGCGGACATAGAGGGGCTGTCTACGCCTTTGACGCAGCACATGACGGACGAACTCGTAGTGGTGTGGGGGCCGTTGATAACGATGCACACTCCCGAGGACGTGACCCTCGAACCGATAAGCGAGGAAGAGCGCCGCGAAACGCCGTCCGGGCTTTACAGGCGCCAGAACGGGCGCTGGATGCGCATGTCGCCGCACGGACTCGTCGTAAGAAACATAAAGGCCTGGCACAAGATCAATTTCACCATACTCCACCATCCGCAGATTTTCACGCTGCCGGGCTACTCGGCCGAAAAAGATGTGCATATCGGGCGCAGTGTGGTTTTGGAGCGCGGCACGAAGGTGAACGCGCCAGTGCTGCTGCAAGACAACACGTGGTTTGCGCGCAACGTGACGCTCGATCGCGACGTCATCGTAGGGTCTGGCTCTTTCGTCGCCGAAGGCGCGACGCTGTCCCGCACGTTGGTGTGCGACAACACATACATCGGCGAAGGGCTGGAGCTGTGCGGCAAGATAGTCGTAGGCAACAGAATAATCGACGCCGAGACAGGGGCATGGACGGATGTCGACACCCCCGGCGTGGCGCGGCTTGTTGTGAAGCAGAAGGGCAGGCTTGGGCTTTTGCGCCGCATTTGGCGTTTTTTGCGCGGCAGATCGCGCGGGAGGCGCGGCTGATGGGCAAGCATGTCGCAGGAGACGCACCGGAGATGGACCGGCTTGTCGACGAGGCGAGCGCGGCGATAGGCGCCGCGATCGACGCTCTTCGCGTGCCGCGGCTCATGGGGGTTGTTCTCGGCGGCGGCTACGGGCGCGGCGAAGGCGGCGTCATGGCAACGGGCGGCGCCCAGACGCTCTCGAACGATCTCGACTTCTATGTCGTCGCCGAGGACGGTTCGTCCGCAGACGACATATCGGCCATAGGCCGCGCGCTCGCGCCGATAAGCGCCGAATGGACGCGGAAGCTGGGGGTCGACGCCGATTTCTGCACGCCTAAGACGCCGTGGCGCTTGAGGCACGACCAGGAGCGCGTCATGATACAAGAGCTTGTGCACGGCTACTTCGACGTGGCGGGCGCCAAAGGCGAGACACTGTTCGCCGGCGTGGACCGCCGCGGGCCGGAAGAGTTCCCGTGGATGGAGGCGGCAAGGCTCATGATGAATCGCGGGGTCGGGCTGATGCTGGCGCTGGCGAGCGGCGATAATCGTTTCGTCGCGAGGAACATAAACAAGGCGGTCCTGGGGGCCGGCGACGCGCGTCTCATATCGCGCGGCGGCTACAAATGGAAGGCCATCGAGAGAGCGCAGGCGCTCGGCGACAGGCTGTACGGGGCGGCGGTCGCGTGGAAGTTCCGCCCCCGCGCGGAAGCGGTGTGCGGATGGGACGAGGCGCGGGACACATGGCTCGCCGCGCTTGAAGAAGTGATGGCGGCCGGCCGGCCGAGGCGCAACATGTACAGCGCGGCGAGATGGCTCGCGCGGCGCAAGAGCCTTGGCGACCCGGCCACGTTCGGCCTGGACCCGGTCGTAAGGGTGCTCAAGCGCGTGGAGAGCGGCGTCCGCGCCCGCCGCACGATGTCCGCCTCGCTGCGGCGCGACTGGGAGATTTTCAACTGACATATTCCAAATCAACGAAACAAGAAAGGAAAACAGCATATGGCATGGGAGATAACAGGAGGGGGAGATCAGCCCCTTACAGTCACGGTCGAGGGGCGTCTCGTCGCGGCCGTGGCGCCGTCTTTGCGTGAAGACGTTCTGGGCAAGATGGGCAACGGGACTAATGTCCTTTTCGACCTCAGCAAGATGGTCCACATAGACTCGAGCGGCCTCGGCGTGCTGGTGCAGGTCCTGCAGAAGGCGAAGGCGTCCGGCGCGAAAGTCGTGCTGGCGGGGCTCCAGCCGGGACCGAAGATCGTCTTCGACATAACCAAGGTCAGCAGGGTCTTCGAAATCGTGCCGACCGTCGCAGACGCGAAGTTTTGACCGGCACGGGGGAGACTCACGGTATGAGGGTGTTATCTAAAATCGCCGCGCTGGCCGTCGTGCCGGCCGCATTGGCGGCGCGGGCCGAAACTGTCCGCGTTGCGGATTGCGTCCGCGACGCGAGCCTCGACTATTGGGCCGCCGCGGATGTCAGGTACTGCCGGGCGGTGATGGACGAAGTGTTCAAGGCGACGGGAGTCGCAGGCGAGGCGGTGCCGTTTTCGGCAGACGGCACGCTCGCAAAGACAAACGCCGATGTCATATGCTCGGCGTTCCGCACGCCGGAACTGGAGAAAGACTATCTGTTCCCTCTGCAACCGATCTGCCGGATGCACTTCGCCCTGTACGCGACGCCGTCGCGCGCCATGACGATGATGAACGTAAAAATCACCGAGTGGCCGAGGCTTGTCGTCGGCTATTCGCCCGTCTCGCAGGGCCAGACGAATGACAGGAAACAGTTCTTCGAACACGCCCAGCTGACGCCGAAATACGCCGAGTTCAAGACGAGCAAGGGGGCGGTGGATGCGTTGCACAGAGACGAGATCGACGCGCTTTTCCTGTACACTCCGTTCGGCAAGCGGCCAAATGGCGTCTTCGAGATAGTGCCGATCGGGGACAGGAACGTATACTTCGCCGTGCGCAAAGACAAGCCGGAACTCTTCGCCGCGCTCAGCAAGGCCTACCGCGATCTTTATATCGACCATATCGAAATTTTCGACGAATGGCGCGAGCAGATGTTGGGCATACCCAAGCCGCAGAAGCGCGTGCGGGTCGCGGCGTACAGGCGTGGCGATCTCTTCAACGTCGAAGAGGACGGCACGCGCACGGGTGTGCTCAAGAACTGGCTGAGGACGATATGCGGCTATACGCACTGGACGGTCGACTATGTCTACGGCGGCTACGACGAGTGCCTCGAAGCGGTCAAGAACGGTCGCCTTGACATCGTGGGCGGAATAGGATTCTCGCCGTCGCGGCGCAAGAGCTTCCTTTTTCCGCACACGCCGATCGGAATGCTGCGCGTATATCTCTGGGCGCATCCGGGAAGCGGGTACAAGTCCGCCGATCCGAAGACGTGGCGAGGCATGAAAGTGGGGCTTCTTTCCGGAACAGTCAGCGGCGAGCGCGCGAAGAGGCAGTTCGACGAAGAGGACTCTGGCATAACGTACAAAGAGTTTCATACCGACAGGGAGATGCTGGCGGCGTATTTCGGCGGCGAGGTGGATGCGTGCGTGGACGTCGAAATGCCGGAGCTCGCCAACGAGATCGCGCTGCACGTGTACACCGCGCACCCGATGTACATTTGCACGTCTACGGGCCGGCAGGATCTTTTCGCCGAGCTTGAGGAGGCGATGGAGGCGATATGCGACGATTTCCCGAAATACCAGCGCATGATAAGCGAGCACCACTATGGCCGGCACAGCAACATGGCCTCGCTGTCGCTTGAAGAGGCGGAGTGGCTGGCGTGGCGCGTAAAGAGCGGCGTGCCGGTCAAGATCGATTTTTCGCCGTGGCCTTTCCCGATATTCGACAACCAAGGCAAACTTTCGGGCTTCGTAGCGAAAATAATAGACGAGTTTTCCCGCAGGACGGGGCTGCGGTTCGAGGTCCAGCCGCAGACGGGCATCCAGACGGCCGAGGCAAAGTTTTTGCGCGGCGACACCGATTTCTGGGTGCCGTACCCGGTCAATCCCGGGAGCACCGCCTATTCGGCGGTATCCGTGTTTTCAGTCCCGGTCCCGCAGGATTCCGCCAAGGTGCTCGGCGCGGAAGATCCTCAGCTGGAGTTCGACATTCTCGCCAACAGAGGCGTTTCGCCCCAGCTGGTGTCCATACTTAGGAAAGTCGGCAACGACATAGGCACGGAACACCTCCAGTCGATGTTCGTCTCGTCGATGGCCGAGCGAACCGTCATCCACCGCGTTTTCGGCCTCACGCGCGACGAGCTCGTCCGCCGCGCGGCCTGGGGCGGCATCCTGCTGCTCGCCGGGATTTGCGCTTACGGTTTCGTGATGATGAGGCTCCTGCGCCGCGAAGCGAAGCGGGCGAAGGAGGCTGCGGCGCTCGCGGAGAGCCACGCGCAGGCGAAGACGCGCTTTCTGGCGATGATGTCCCACGAGCTGAGGACGCCGCTCAATGCCGTCATAGGTTTCGCGGAGTTCCTGTCGCACGAGGACCTCGACGAGAAGCGCAGGAACGAGTATATCGAAGGCATACTGCTCAGTTCGAACGCTTTGCTCGAACTGATAAACGACGTTCTCGATCTCACGAAACTCGAGGCCGGCGCGATGGAGATGCGGCAGGGGCAGTGCGACATACACCAGCTTCTGAAGGAGCTGCCCGCGGTCTTCGGCTACAGGGTGCGAAAGCACGGCGTCGTTTTGAAGCTCGACGAACCGCCAGAAGGGTCGATACCTCTTCTGAAGCTATCGCAGCAGGGGCTGAGGCAGATTCTCATAAATCTCGTCGGCAATTCGGCGAAGTTCACCGATCACGGCAGCATAAACGTATCGGCGGCCTGGGACGGCGAGAGCCGCACTCTGAAGCTCGAGGTGAGCGACACGGGGCGGGGGATATCCGAACACAAGATGGCGCACATGTTCGATCCGTTCGTGCAGGACATCGCCACGCGCATGAAGGCTAAGAACGGGGACGACCCGAAGGGCACCGGGCTGGGGCTGCCGATCGTCAAGCGCATGATAGACGCGGCGGGAGGCGAGATAACCGTCCAAAGCGAACTCGGCAAAGGGACCAGGTTCACAATCATCCTGCCCGGCCTGGAGGTCGTGGAGAACCTGCCGTCGTCCATAGCCGCCGCGCGCACATTGCGCATGGCGCTCCCCGACAGGGTTCTCGTCGTGGACGACGTCATGATGAACCGCAAGATACTCGGCATACATCTCGCGAATCTCAAGGTAAAGGAAGTGCGCTACGCCGAAAACGGCGTCAAGGCGCTTGAAGTGATGAAAGAGTGGCGCCCCGATGTCGTGCTGACCGACATGTGGATGCCGGAGATGGACGGCTCAACCCTGGCGGCAACGATGCGGCGCGACAGGTCGCTCGCCGAGATACCGGTCGTCGCGATTACCGCGGACGTGGACGTAGGGTCCACCTACGATTTGTCGCTTTTCGCGAGCGTGATGTCAAAGCCTGTGACCGGCGCGAAACTGAAAGACCTTTTCGGGGAGCTTTAGCGCATGAAGCTGCTCGTGTCATGCATCCCCTACGACGGGGGCAGGAGCGGCATCTCGGTGTACGTCCGCGAGGTCGTTTCGGCGCTTGTCGCCGGGGGGCACGAGCTGACGCTCGTTTGCGAGCCGGGGGTCGACGTGCCGGTGCGCGCCGACTGCCGGGCGGGACGTGTCGCGGCGGTCGTGCACGCGCCGCGCTGGACCCGGCGGGCGGTAATCAGCATGGCGTGGCATCTTTTCATCCTGCCTTTCTGGATAATGCGGCACAGGCGGGAATTCGACGGTTTCTTCATATGCGCCGCGAACCGCCGCGTGTCGGCCTGGTATCCGCTGCCGACCGTGGCGACGGTGCATGATCTGGCGAACTTTCACATACCGGGCAAGTACTCGCGCTCCCGGATGTTCTATCTCGCGCACATACTGCCGTTCTTCGCGAAGCGGGCGCAGCGTCTCGTCGCGGTCAGCGGGGCGACCAAATCGGACATGGTGCGGTACTGGCGATGCCGCGGCGACAGCGTGACGGTGCTGTACAACGGGCTCCCGGAACCGGCGCCGCGGCCCGGCGCGCACGGGCGGGCGCTTCTTTACATATCGAGAATCGAACATCCCGGCAAGAACCACCTGCGTCTCATCGAAGCGTACGGCAGGCTCCCTCGCGCTCTCGCCGAGGCTCATCCGCTGATCATCGCCGGCGCGGACTGGAAAGACGCCCGGGCGGTGCACGCCGCGGCCGCGGCGTCGAACCACGCCGACCTGATACGGTTCACGGGTTTCGTCGCCGAAGCGGACATGCAGCGGCTTTGGGACGAGGCCGGGTACTACGTCTTCCCGAGTCTCTTCGAGGGGTTCGGGCTCTCGCTCGTCGAGGCGATGGCGCGCGGCCTGCCGTCGGCGTGTTCCGCCAATGGATCGCTCGGCGAAATCGCGGCGGATGTCGCCATTACATTCGACCCGTACGACACGGCTTCAATCGAGTCCGCGCTCGCGAAACTCCTCGGCGAAAGCGCGGCGGACAGCGCGGCGCGCGCCGCGCGCGGCATTGCGCACGCGAAGAAGTTCTCATGGCGCGACCATGCCGCGGGGGTGGCGAGACTTGTGAGGGAAATGGAGGCGTCATGAACGCGGCCATGCTTTTTGGAATTCCCGTAGCGCGGATCACCGAGGCTCAAGCCGTCGAGAAAATCGTCGAACTCGCCAGAAAGCCCCCGGCGGGGCGCCCCGCGTTCGTCGCGACGCTGAATGTGGACTTCGTGGCGAACGCGGTGAGCGGCTGGCCGTTCGGCGGCAACGGGGAGCTTTGGCGCTATCTAAGGAACGCCGACCTGGTCACGGCGGACGGAATGCCGATAGTAATCCTCTCTAGACTGCTGCGCAGGCCTCTGCCGGAGCGCGTCACGGGCGCGGATATGGTGCCGGAGATCTGCCGGCGGTTCGCCGAGGAGGGGCTGTCGATATACGTGCTGGGCGGTTCGCAGCCGGCGATTGACGAGGCGCTCGCGAAACTGCCGCCGGTAAAAGTCGCGGGGCTCGATCCTGGCGCCGTAAAGCTCGACGCCTGCCAGAGCGACATAATAGAGCGCATAAATTCCGCCAAGCCGGATTTGCTTTTTGTCGCGCTCGGCAATCCGAAGCAGGAGCTGTGGATGGGCCGCAACGCGGCGAAACTGGAAGTTCCTGTGATGATAGGCGTCGGGGGCACCTTCAATTTCATAGCCGGCCGCGTGAAGCGCGCGCCGAAATGGATGCAGAAATGCGCTCTGGAATGGGTCTACCGCATCATCCAGGAGCCGGGCCGTCTCTGGCGCCGCTACGCGTACGGTCTCGTCAAGTTCTCGTGGCTTTCGCTTTTGCATTTGTGCGGAGGATATCGCGGCAGGGCAGGTTGAAATGAAATCATTGAGACATATTTCGATGTTCACGGCATGGGCGCTGGCCTTCGGATGCGCTCTAGGGTGGGATTCGTTCGTCCTGCCTTTGACGACATTTTTGCCGGCGGCGGGGCTTTGCGGAACTTTTGCGGGGCTTTTGGCCGGAGCGGCGGTGATGGCGATCATAGCCTGGAACTACCACTGCATGGTCAACCGGCACCCCGGGCCCGGCGGGGCGTATACATACGCCTCGAGCGCGTTCGGCCGCGACCACGGCTTTCTTTGCGCATGGTTCTTGTGCCTGGCGTACATGTCAATCGTGTGGATGGATACCGTCGCGCTCGGCTTCGTCATGCGATACATGTTTGGCGACGCGCTCCCGCGCGGCCCCGTCTACAGCATTGACGGGGCGGAAGTGAGCCTCTGCGACCTGGTGGTTTCGACGGTCGCGACGTTCGCGGCCGCGGCGCTGTGCTGCCGCCGCCGGGCCGCCGGATTCGCCCAGACGCTTTTCGCGACAGTGTTCGCCGCGGGCGTAGTGCTGTGCTTCGCGGCGGCGGCCGTCAACGGACACGCGGCGGCGCCGGTCGCACAGGCGCAACCGGGAGCCGCCATGACGCTCGCGAAAGTCTTGCGAATCGTCGCCGTCATGCCGTGGCTGTTCGTCGGCCTGGAGTCCATCTCGCACCTTTCCGGCGAGTTCAAGTTCCCGGCCGGGAGAACGATAGGCGTAATGCTCGCGGCCCTCGCGGCGTCTCTGGCCGCGTATGCGCTGCTCGCGGCCATACCGGTTCTCTCCGGCGCGTGCGACGCCGCGGGGCGCATGACCGGCGCGGCGCAGGGCGGCGCGAGCGAGGCGTTCGCGTTCGATTGCGCGGCCCGCGCACTCGGCAGGTGGGGCACGGCCGCGGTCGGCTTGACGCTTGTCGGCTCGATATTCACGAATCTTGTCGGCAACACTCTCGCGGCGAGCAGGCTTGTCTCGGCCATGTCGGCGGACGGCGCGATGCCGCGGTGGCTCGGCGGGCGGAATGCGGACGGTTCGCCGAACCGCGCCGTTCTGGCCATCGTGGCGCTTTCGCTTCTGGTATCCGCTCTCGGCCGGCGCGCCATCTGCATAATAGTGGACTCTTCGCTCGTTGGCGCGGCGGTCGCCTATGCCTATACTTCGGCCGCCGCATTCAAGTCCGCCAAGAGCGAAGGCCGCAGGCTTTCGGCGGCGTGCGGACTCGCCGGGCTGCTGCTTTCGGCAGGCATAATATTCATCTATGTGATGCCGTACTTTTCGTCCGGAACGCTGATGTCCACCGAGGCGTATCTGGCCATAGTCCTGTGGAGCGTGGCCGGGCTGGTCCACTATCTGATCGTTTTCAGGCGGGACCGCGAGCGCCGCTTCGGCCGTTCGCCGGTCGCCTGGCTCGCGCTCGTGGGGACGGTGCTTCTGATGTCGTTCATGTGGATGCGCCAGACTACATACGACACGACCGGCGCCGCCTTCGACGATATCGCCGCGCATCATGCCGAACTGTGCATCCCGTCCATGGAAGGGCTCGCGGCCGGCGCCCCCCTGCCGGAACCTGAAGGCTGGCGCGAGGGCCTCGCGGCCAGGCTCTCGGTGGTCAACCGTTCGATACTGCGCGGCAGCGTGGTGCAGACCTTGCTCATAGTGCTGGCGCTCTTTTTGATGTTCAGCCTCTACAAGATAATGAGGCGGCGCGAACGCGAGCTGGAGGACGAGAAGCACAACGCGAGAAACTACTTTTTCTCGACTATAAGCCACGACATACGCACGCCTCTGAATGCGATAATAGGATACTCGGAACTTTTGGAGCGCGGGCTCGAATCGGCGGCGGAACGCAAGCAGGCTCTCGAGTCGATTATTGTGAGCGGCAGGACTCTTCTCGGCCTCGTGAACGACGTGCTGGACCTGTCGAAACTCGAGTCCGGCAAAATGGAGATACTGCCCGCGCCGACGGATTGCGCCAAACTGCTCAACCAGGTAATGGATTCGTTTCGCGTGACCGTCGACAAAAAAGGGCTGGAGTTCGTCTGCCGCGCGCTCGGCCTGCCGTTTCTGGAACTCGACGCGCAGAGAATGCGCCAGATCGTTTTCAATCTCGTCGGCAACGCCGTGAAGTTCACCGAAAAAGGGCGCGTGGAACTGCGCGCTTCGTATGAACGCCAGGCCGGCGCGGAAGACGGCACCTTCACGCTCGAAGTGGAGGATACCGGATGCGGCATCGGCGAAGAAGACTTGAAACGCATCGGTTCGGCGTATGTGCAGGTCGGCTCGGCGCGTTCGCGCAACGGAGGCACCGGACTGGGGCTGGCGATCTGCGGACAGCTGGCCAAGGCGATGGGCGGCAGGCTGGAGGTGCAGTCCGAACTCGGGTCGGGCAGCATATTCAGAATCGTCATCCCGCATGTGCGCGTCGCGAAGAGCGCCGCCGCCGCGGCGGTAGCCAAAACCGGCGCCGGGACGGCGCAATCCGCCAGGAAGGGGGCGATCCGCCGCATACTTCTCGTCGACGACACGAAGATGAATCGCATGGTGCTCAAAGCTCTTTTGAAACAGCTGGGCGATTTCGAAACCGAGGCGGCGGCGAACGGGCGCGAGGCGCTGGACATTCTGGAAAGGCCGGGCGAAAGGCCGTTCGATCTCGTGCTGACCGACCAGTGGATGCCGGAGATGGACGGCGTAGGGCTGCTCAAGGCCATCCGTGCAAACCCGGCGCTTTCCCGCACGTGCGTCGCGCTGGTCACGGCGGATGTCGAGATGCGCGAGCGGGCTTTGCCGCAAGGCTTCGACGCATTGCTGCTCAAACCGGTCACGCTGGACCGTCTTTCGCTCTTTCTGTCGGAGGTCGCCAGATGAGGATAGCACATGTATTGAGACGACTGTCGTTTCGCGATTGGGGCGGGACGGAGCAGGTTGTGTGGAATCTTGCAAAAGCCCAGGCGAAGGCCGGGCACGAAGTGCGCCTGTTCGCCACGTCCGCGCTCGCTTCGGCGGGCTGCGAAACCGTGGACGGGCTCGAGATAACGCGCTTCAAGCCGATATATCCGTGGTGGCCGATGCCGAAGCGTCTGGTCGCGGAGCTGGACCGCAAGGGGGGCAATCCGTTCGTCCCCGGCCTTGGCCGGGCTCTCAAGCGGTGGCGCCCCGACGTGATACACTCCCACGCGATGGCGCGCATGGCCGAACTGTGCATAAGAACCGCGGCGAAGACCGGCGCCAAAAGCGTCGTGTCGCTCCACGGCGGCGGCGCGAACGTTCCCGCCGCCGAGGCCTCCAGTCTCAAGGCGCCTACCCGCAGGCGCCTGCCGTGGGGCAAGGCGCTCGACTATGCCATGGGCTGGACGAGGCGCGTGCCGGAGGATTTCGGCGGGATCGTGTGTGTCGGCGAGGACGAGTACCTGAAGTACCGCGAACGCCACAGCCATGTCATGTATCTGCCGAACGGCGTCGACACTTCGCTGTTCGCCCGCCAGTCGCTGGGCCTTTCGCGCAGCAAGCCTCTGACCGTGCTTTGCGTCGCCAGAATCGACCGCCAGAAGAACCAGATGATGCTGGTCGAAGCGCTCGCGCGAAACCCCGACATCACCCTGCGGCTTGTCGGGCCGGCGACACAGCCGGACTACAAGGCCGAGCTGGAGCGCCGCGCCGCAGAGCTGGGCGTCAGGGGGCGCTTGGCGATCGTGGGGCCTCTCAGACCGGCGAGCCCCGAGCTGCTGGAAGAATACGAGAGAGCCGATTTGTTCGTCCTGCCCAGCCGCCACGAGCCGTTCGGGATAGTCGTTCTGGAGGCGTGGGCGGCGGGAGTGCCGGTCGTGGCCAGCGATATCGGCGGTCTCGGCAGGCTTTGCGCCGCCCACCCGGACGCCGCCATCGTGTTCGCGCCGGGCGACGCGGCGGCCCTCGACGCAGCTCTTGCCGAGGCCGTAGGCAGGCTCGCGAAC
>CAMOXA010000015.1 GCA_946628745.1 uncultured Verrucomicrobiota bacterium
TGACGCGGGCGACCTCCGACGACTTCGCCACTCTCGCCTCCTCGCCCAGAAGCATTCCCCGGGCGCCGTCGAGCCGCATCTCCAGCGACTTGCGCTCCTGTGCGGCGGCAATGGCCCGCTCGTGCACAGCGCCGCCGATTCGAGAATAGATTTCGGTTCCTGTCGCCTGTTCGAGTATTCTGGAGCGCTGCTTGTCGTCGTCCTTTCCGCCGCGGATGGAAAGAAACTCGTCGAACCTGCCTTGCGCGAGCATGGCCGTTCGCAAGAACTGGTCGAAGCTTTCCGCGCCTACGAGAGACATGGTCTTTTTGGCTAGTTCGGTGCCTGTGCCGGGTATTTCGGTCCACACGCCCCGTTCCATCGCCGCGAGTCGGCGCTCGGGCGGCTGAAACGGATTGCGCGAGCCCGGGCGCGAGCGCTTGTGCATCCACGTGGCGCGGTATACATTCTCACCGCACGAGAACTCGACTTCGGCGCGGCAGGATTTCGTTCCTCGCGTCATGGCTTCGTCGTGCGTGTTCGATATGTCGACGCGCGCCGTGCGCCCGAAAAGAGCGAGCGTGACGGCGTCGAGTATCGTAGTCTTGCCGGCGCCAGTCTCGCCCGATATCAGAAACAGTCCGTCGCGGTAGTCCGCAGCCGAAAGATTGATCGTCCACGCGCCGGCGAGCGAATTGAGATTCTCGAATGCAATGCGCAACAGCTTCATTCGACGCCTCCCGCCGCTTCGGCGAACATCGCCATGTACGAGGCTATCTCGCTTTCGCTGAAATTGCGGACGCTGTCTCTCAGCTTGCGCTCGGCGACGTCGCGCGGCTTGAGCTGGCGTATGCCGCGCCCGGCGAACGCACGAAGGCCGGACGTCTCGCGCATTACCGGGCGGACATCGTTCTCTTCTAGAATCAACGTTCCCGAATCCGCCGCGATGGCGCGCAAATCGGTCCAATGCCCGCGCGACTCTCCTTCAAAGTCTTTCAGTTGGATGCGCACGAACCGCCTTTTGGCGCGGTCCGCCGCGACGAGCTCCGCGAGCTTCGCTTTCGCGACGTCCGGCGTGTCGCAGAGCGTGAGAACGGGAACGAACGCGGGAACGGCTCTTTTTTCCACTTTGGGAATCTCGCCCGGTCCGCCAAAGGTGACGACGTTTACGGATTTGCCGAAACGCGCCTCGTCAAAACTCATGCAAAGCGGCGAGCCTGAATAGAACATGCGCCCGGCGCCGCCGCGGACCTGCTGGGGTACGTGCAGATGGCCGAGCGCGACATAGTCCGCGGCCGCGAGCGGCGAAGGGTCGTAGGCTTCGATGCCGCCTACGCGCCGGCAGCGCTCCGATTCAGCGTCAGAGGGTTCCGCGTCGAGAATCGTGCAGTGGGCCGCCGCCACGACCGGCGCGCCCGGGGCCGCCGAGCGCGCGGCGGCGATCGCCGCGGACGAGTGCGCGCACCATCCGGCGCGCACCTTCTCTTCGCGTGACGCGTCCGCGGCTGTTTCGCGAGCTCCGAAATTGGCGAGCTCGGCGTCGTACATGAAAGGCACAGCGGCGACCGCGAGCGCGGGGCGGGAGTCGTCGCCATCCACGACGACAACCTCGCGCGAGAGATCGCCGGCGGCGGACGCGACAACCGAAATGCCAAGTTCGCCGAGCAGATTCGAGGGCGCCGCGAGAAGCTTGCAGCTGTCGTGGTTGCCGGCGATGGCCACGACCTTGCGGCACAGGTGCTCCTTGACGGCACGCGCGAGAAAGCCGTAATAGAGGGACTGCGCCTGGGGAGACGGCGCTTTGACATCAAAGATGTCGCCGGCGACGAGCAGAACGTCGGCGTGCTCTTCTACAAGCAGCGCGGCGAGCCAGTCGAGAAACGCGGCGTGTTCCATGCTGCGATCCTCTTCGTGCAGCCGCGCGCCAAGGTGCCAGTCGCTCGTGTGCACGAGTTTCATGCGAGTGGCCGCTCCCGCAAAACTCCGTCTTCAAGCGAGAGCGTCCTGTCGCACACGGCGGCGGCGTCAAGGGAATGCGTCACCATAACGAGCGCGGTCTCGCCCTTTGAAAGGCCAGTCAGCATCTCGAGTATGCCGGCTCCGGTCATGGCGTCGAGGTTGCCGGTCGGTTCGTCGGCGAGCACGAGTTTCGGACCCGTCTCGAGCGCGCGGGCGAGCGCGACGCGTTGGCGTTCGCCGCCGGAGAGCTCCGACGGCAGATGCGCCGCGCGGGCCGAGAGACCCACCGCGTCGACAAGTTCGCGGGCGCGGCGCGTGGCGGCGGCCATGTCGCACCGCCTGGCCATCGCAGGCAGAAGGACGTTCTCGAGAACGGTCAGCTCCGGCATGAGGTGGTACGACTGGAAGACTAAACCTATGTCACGCGGACGGATGACGCGCCCCGAGGTGGGCTTAAGCAGTCCGCCGAGAATGTGAAGGAGAGTCGACTTGCCGGCGCCGGACCGACCTAGTATCGCGACTCTCTCGCCCGCAGACACCGCGAGATCTACGCCTTTAAGCACCTCGACAGGCGGCTGGCCGGGTATCGAGAAACTTTTTCTCACTGCGCTCGTTTCGAGGACTGGCATTTCACGCTCCTCATTCGTTCAAAGCCGCTACCGGATCTTTCGCGGCGGCGAGCATCGCCGGCACGAGAGAGGCGAGCAGGCCGAAAATGTATATTATGACGACGACATAGACAACATCCGACGCGACGATGCGATGGGGTATCTCGCTCAAATTGTAGATTTGCGGAGGAAAGACCTGCATACCCATTTTCGCGAGCCACTCCACGATTCTCTGGAGATTCGAGAGAACCGCCCAGCTCGCGGCGAGTCCCAGCAGCACGCCGGCCGTGCACTGTATGAGACCGTGCGCCAGAAAGACACCCATGATCTTCAGGCGGCTGAAGCCAAGCGCTTTCAAAAGACCAATCTCCGGCGTCTTCTGGACCGTGAGCACGAGAAGCGTGTTCATGACGCAGAAAAGCGCGACAAGCGAGATGAGCAGAAGCAGAATCGCCGTCATGTTCGTTTCGACGGCGAGCGCGTCGAAAAGCTGGCGGTCGGCCTCGCGCCAGGTCATGAGGCGGTACCGCGAGCGATCGACGGGCAGCGCCTTGACGAGCGCGGCGAAACGCGATTCGTCGGTAGGGCAATCTGTACGGATGTGGATGGCGACAACGCCTTCTTCGACGCCGATCAGGTCGCGAGCGGAGTCCAGATCGGCTATCGCATAACCCGAGTCGTAGTCGTAGTGTCCGCTCGAGAATATGCCGCCGACGCGCCACTTGCGCGGCAGGTAAACTTCGTCAGGCAGGGGCGGGGCGCAGACGGTCACTTCGTCGCCGACCCACACGCCGATTGACCGCGCGAGCTCCAGGCCGACGACCACGCTGTCGGGTTCGAGATCGAAACTGCCCGCGACCGGCTCGCCGACATCGTATGCGCCGCGGAATTCTCCGCCGGAGATGCCGACAAGGACCGGCGCGAGGACGCGTCCGTTCTGCGAGAGAAGTATCCTGCTGTCGACCTCGGGCGTCACGCACGTGACGCCCGGCACGCGGCGCAGGCTCTCGGCCGTCTCGTTCTCGCCGGTGACGAGCCTGCCGCCGTGAGCCATGATTGATACGTGGGGTTTGAACTCCAGTATCTTCTTTCGCCACTCGTCGCCGAAGCCGGTCATCACGCTTCTGACGATGATGACGACCGCGACGCCGAGAAGCACGCCGATTATCGACACGCAAGTTATGGCCGAAGCGACGGATCGCTTCGGCCTTATGTACTTGAGCGCCAGAAACAGCGGGAAGTTCAAAGCACCGCCGTCCTTAGATGTCGACTTCAACGCCGACATCGCTCTTGTCGACAGCGGCCTCGGCGGCGTCCTTGGCGTCCTCCTCAGCCACGGCCGCCTTTGTCTGGGTCGTTGGCAGATAGCGGTAGTAGACCATCAGCTGCAGCGCGACAAGGCAGGTGTCCATGACAGGACGCGAAGTGTGCACGTCGTTGTTCTTGAAGTAGCCCTGCTTGTGCTCCTTGCCGGACCAGTCCTTGACCTTGGCGGCCTCGTCGATGATCTTCGCGGGGTAGAGCTTTTTCATAGCGAGGTTCCACTTCTGCCACGTCATCTCGTCCGTCTTGGTCGCGCCCTGCTTCATGCCGGCTTGATACTTGCACTGCGTAGCGTAGTAGCAGTAGTACTGAGGGCAGGTGCCCGGGAGCGGTCCGCCCGCTTTGGCGCCACCCTGGCCGTCGAACGAAGGCTCCCACTCGCGCATGAAGTTGAGCGCGTCGGTAACCTCCTTCTTGTTGCCGTAGCCGAGAAGCTGCATGGCGAGGCATCCCGTCGCCGTGAGCCCGGTCGGGTTGCCGTTGGCGGTGTAGTTGAAGCCGCCGTTCTTGAAGTTGCGCGTCTGCAGGCACCTGATGGCCTTCTTTATGCACTCGTCCAGCCCTTCGGGATGCAGACCCGCCATCTTGCCGGCCTTGAGCGCCTGCAGCGCCCAGCCCGCGAACGACATGTCGTCGCGGTCTGACTTCGGGTTTATCTTGTAGTCCCAGCCGCCCGTCGGCGACTGGCCGCGGACGATGCGGTCGAGGCAGACGTACGCCGCGTCCTTGCAGTTCGGGTTTTTGGTCATGCCGAACGCCTCGCAAAGCGCGTACGTCGCAATCAGGAACGCGTACTCGTTGCCGTCGGCGCCCTGCATCTTCACGACGGGTCCATTTTGCTGGAGGCACCCTATTATGTAGTTGAGCGCCTGCTGCACGACGGGTCCGAAGTCCTTTTGGAAAGGAGACGGGGAGCCCGGGTACTCGCCGTGGGCGAGATAGGTCAGAACCGCGAGGCTTGTGTTGGCGAGCTTGTTGCCGCCGGCCCAGCTGCCGTCGCTGGCCTGATGGGCCTTCAGCCACCAGAGAACCTTCATGACCGTCGCCTCGGTGATCTGGTCGCCGTAGCCAGCGCCGCCTCTCGTCGCCGCGCCGATGGAACCCGGAGTGCGCGAACCGACCATAGATTTCATCTTGACGGGCGAATCGACGAAAGCGACCGTGTCCTGCGGGGCGGGCTTCACCGAAACCTGCTGAGAGGGCGGCGAGGCGACCGGAGTTATCTCCGAGACCGGGCCGGGATTGGGCGTGTCTACCATCACGTCGACCTCTTCCAGAGGCGGTGGCTCGATATCGTCCGGCGGCTCCTCGGGCGGCTCTTCGACGTCCGGCGGCTCCTCGGCGGCTTCGGCTATCGTCACCTTGTACTCGTCGCCCTTGTCTTTGGGCATCATGGTCATAACGACCATGACCACGACCAGGAGCAGCACGGTCGTAACCGCGATAAGCGGGGCGGCCTGACGCTGCAGCTCGATGCGCGCGAGCTTGTACTCGGCGGTGTTGCGAGGCGCGCCCAGGCCCGCGAACATGTCCTTGAGCCGCTGGAAGTACCCTTTCTCCTTGTACTTCGCGCTCAACTCTTCGATGTCTACGGGCGCTATCTCTTCGATTGCTTCCTCTTCACTCATTTCGACTCCTTACATTGAGAATACGCTGACGCTGTAGAGCTTGTACTTGTAGCACCGGTCCAGCAAATCGACGAGCGCTTTGTGCGGGCTGTCGAGCGCGCACTTGATTATGATCGGCGTGTCGGTGGAGACCGCGGCGGTGTCCTTGAGGTTTTTGTCGAGCTGGTCGAGCGTGACCTCGCGGCCGTCGCGCACGTAGACGCCCTTGCGGTACGAACCGAAAGCCTTGCCGATGTCGATCTTGAAGGTTACATCGTCCGGCGTGGAGGTGCTCGAAGGCGGACTGGGCGCCGGTCTGTTGACGTTCAGACGCGAGAGGATGTCCTCCTGCTTGATCGTCACGACGAAAAAGATGATCAGTTCGAAAACGACGTCGATCATCGGCGTCATGTCGAGCTGGGGGTTGTCCTGGGGCTTTCTTGCCATGGTTACTTGCCTCCCCTTATTTTGCCGGTGAAGAGCCTCGGGCGCAACGCCCCGTCGGTCTTGTCCTCGGCCACCGCCATGAACGATATTTTCCAGATGCCCGCCGAAGTGCAGGCGTCCATGACGTCTTTTACCGCGCTGTGCGGTGTTTCAAAGTCGGCGCGTATGAGGACGGGGAACTCGTGCCCGTACCGTTCCATGCGCTGCTTGACTCTCGCCTTCACCTCTTCTTTGGTGATAGGCTTGTCGCCCATCGAAATGCGCGGATTCTTGAGGCGTCGGCCGTGCTTGTCCACGCTCGCGATGTCGATCTGCATGCGCTCCGGCGGCAGTTCGTCCGCCGTGAGCACTATGCCGTGCTGCCCCGTCTCCAGCTCGATCGTCTCATCCTTCTTCTGGGCCTCCGTAAGGGTGACTACGAAAAAGATGATGAGTTCGAAGACGACGTCGATCATCGGCGTCATGTCGAGCTGGGGGTTTTCCTGTGGCCTGCGTGCCATGTTCTACCTCCGGTTTTCGGCAGGTCAGGCGGGCATCTCGTCAGGCGAGGCGCCTTCCTCGGGCGAGACCTCGACGTTTCTAAGTCCGTTCAGAAGCTCCATGGTGACGGCTGTCATCTGGAGGATGAGGCGGTTGGCCTTGTTTCTGAGCGAGTAGAAGAACGTGATGGAGGGAATCGAAATGATGAGACCGCCGGCGGTCGTGTAGAGGGCCTGGCCGATGGAGCCTGCGAGCGCGGACGCGTCGCCCGCCGAACCCTGGGCCAGCTTGGCGAACGTCAGAATCATGCCTTCGACCGTACCGAGCAGGCCGAGGGACGGGCCGAGGTTGCCGCAGACCGAAATCCAGTTGAGACGCTGCTGTATCTTCTCCTGCTCGAGGTCGGATGCGGCGGTCACTGCCTCTTGAATCGCCTCGAAGCCTTCTTCGACATGCTGGAACGCCGCCATCACGATGGAGCTCATCGCGGACGGGTTGTTCTTGCAAACTTCCATCGCCTTGACGACGTCGCCTTCGGACATGGCCGCCTGGACGTTGTCGACGACGCGGCGCGGCATCAGCTTCTCGGGGTTGATGAGAATCCAGTTGTCGATGATGAAGTATATCGCCAGGGCAAGGTCGCCGAAGATGACGAGCCACAGGAAGGTGCCGAGAATGTCCGGGTCGTTGGGATTGTAGATGACCTGGAGGAATCCGCCGGAGGACGACGATTTCTTGGCGGCGTTGGCGTCCACGACCTGTCCGTCTTCGCCGACGAGTTCGTTGGCCGCGTAGGCCGTCGTGAGAGGCGCGGCGAGGGTTCCTGCGAGCATGGCGAACGCCATAAGGGATTTCTTGAGGGTTTTCATTTGTTTTCCTTTTTGGTTGTTTTGAAAGTTGTTCGTTTACAGCGTGTTTGCTACAGCGACTTGGCCTGTGTGCGCATGCCTTCGGCGCGGGCCGCCATGCCGAGCTTGTCGAAGCTCGCGGCGCAGCGGTTCATCGCCTCGCGCCTGGCGTCCTTGCACGCCGGGTCGGTGTACATGAGCGCCACGCGAAGATACGCGTCGGTGAGAGCCTTGCGGTGGGCGTCGGGCGTGTCGCCGTCGGTGGCGATTATCACGTCGCCGCGCATCATGAGCGCTTCGGCGCTGGAGGCCCTGTCGCCCTCGGACGCCGCCTTTCTCAGGCAGTTCTCGAGCTGCTGCGTTTTGCCAAGCTTCAGCAAGGCCTGCCAGTAGGCCGGTGCGAGTTCGCCAACATATGCCGCGGACTTGTCCTCGGTGATTATACTCGTCGCGGTCTCGAACGCTTTCTGGGCCTGGCCGGCGGCGAGGTAGGCCTCGACGAGATAGCGGCCGGCGGGCTTGTCCCAGACCAGCATCTTGTAGTCTTTGACTATCGCGGAAAGTCCGCCGATTGCGGCGGCGCCATGGCCGGACTTGACCATCTCGACAAGTTTGTCGAACGTCGCGGGCTTGTCGATGTCCAGCCTCACGACATCAGCGAGCGGATACTCCGCGCTGACGTTCGTGCTGCCCTTCTTGTAGGTAAGCGCGTAGGAC
Source organism: uncultured Verrucomicrobiota bacterium (assembly GCA_946628745.1). GTDB lineage: Bacteria > Verrucomicrobiota > Kiritimatiellia > RFP12 > UBA1067 > UBA1067. Next base: position 7,969 of record CAMOXA010000015.1, read on the forward strand.
TTGGTGCGCGACTGCCACTTGATGTCGCCGCTCCGCGTATCCTTGTCGGTCTTTATCGTGCCTTCGACCGCTAGTGCGGAGGTGGCGGCCAGTGCGGCCAGCGCCGCGATTGCGAGTTTATTCATTTGCGTTTTCTCCTTGAAATGTTTTCTGTTTGTCATTCTGCCGGCGCGGGCTCTTCGGCGGGCGCGGCGGACTCTTCAGCAGGCGCCGCGGGCTCTTCAGCTTCAGCCGCGGATTCAGCCGGCGCGGCGGGAGCCGCAGTGCGTTCGGGCTTCTTGTCGCCGAGTTTCGCTTCAGCCTGGCTTATGCAGTCCCTTATGTCCTTTATGTGCTTGCCTTCCGGGAAGTATCCAAGATAGTCCTGGCCGTAGTTCCAGGCCCGTTCGGCCTGTTCGCTGCCCATAGCGACTAGAAGCGGCAGGAGTTTGGCATATGCCTCTTCGAGGTTCACGAGCTCCTCCGGCTTGAAAGTGTCGATCGGTTTGTCGGTGCCGGGTGCGTGCGAGACGACGAAGCTCTGCAGTTCCGCCGCGACGATTCCGCGCGTCTTGGCGGCGGCCTCCTCCTTGCCCATTTCGCGTTCTGCCTTTATGCGGCTTATCTTGACGTCGGCCGACATCAGGTTGACGCTGTCCTTCTTCCACTGCGGCTCTTTCGACCAGAAGTTGCGCAGCTTTTTGACGGCGCCGACCGCGGCGGAATAATGCTTGGCGCGGAGAGCGTCGTTCTGCTCGGTGCGGCCCTGCTCCATGGCGACCTTGACCGTCAGGTAGCACGCATTCGTCGCGATGGCATAGCGCGAGAGCGTTTCGTTGGCGAAGAATTCATCGAGCGACTCGCGAGCCTCCACGAGGTTGTTCTGGGCGTAGAGCGACTGCGCCTTGCCGATTCTCGCGCGGGCTATGACCGAGAGCTGGTTGGTACCGGCTTTCGAGATCGCCTTGTCGAACGCCTCGTCGGCGAGCGACCACGATTTGCCGGCTATGAGCGATTCGCCGGCGCGCACGAAATCGATAGGCTGATAGTCCGCGCCCGTGCTGCGTATCATTTCTTCGTAGATGCGCGAGCTCTCCTTGCGCAACGACTCCTGCCGCGCGGGGTCCTCTATCGTGTTGGCGTATTCGATCAGATTCTGCGCGAGGCGGGGCATCGCCTTTTTGGCCTCTTCGGAATCCGGGAACTCCGCCCTCAGGCGGGCGAGGGCGTCCTTGCACTTTTCGACGTCGTTGAGCTGCGTGTACAAGACGCCGAGCCTGAAATAGGCGGCCTTGGCGAACTTTCCTTTCGGGTACACTTTTACGTACTCCTCGAAGTCCGCGATCGAAGCAGTCTTGGCCTCTTCGAGAAACGCGGCCGGCTTCGTGACGCGCGCCCAGCAGTCGGCCGACAGAAACAGCGCGTTCTCGCGGATTCTCTGGCAGGCGGTCTTTTCGCCGGGCGCGACGTTCGCGTCCGCCATGAGCGCGGCAGCCTTGGCGGCCACAGCCTTGTAGGCCCCGACGCTCTCCTTGACTCGCGCGACGCCGGCCTCTTCCTCGCCGGCGGCGATCTTAGCGAAACCGTCTTTCTGGTAGAGGTTCGCGAGCCCCAGCTCCGCCGCGAGTTTCTTGCGGATGTTCTTTTCGGCCTTGGAATACTTGAGCATGGCCTCCATGGCCGCCGCGGTTTCGCCGAGCTTGTCGTAGCAGACGTACGTGTTCACGAGCGCGGTGATGTAGTACGGGGACTTCGGGTACCGGCTCTCGATAAGCTGGTAGTACTTTATGGCCTCGCGGTAGTTGCCGGCCTTCTGCGCTTCGCCGGCCATGGAGCCAGCCATCTGCGGGGCCTGGATGTGGCGGCTGTAGCACCTCATGAACGAATCGTAGAGTCTCTTGGCGCGGTCGGCGTTGCCGAGCTGCTTCTCCTTGGCGGCGATGCGCAGCGTGGCGTCGCCGGCCTGCGTCATAAGCATCCGGTCCTTGTGCCCGCCGAAACGCTCGGCGAGATAGCCCTCGACGGCGTCCGCGTCCATTCGCCAACTGTCTATCTTCGCCTTGTCTTTGGACCGCACGATCATGCTGAGATAGGCGCCGACGACGTTCTCTATCGCGGTTATCGACTCTGGGTATTCCGGATAGTTGGCCAACGCCACGAGATATTCGTCTATGGCGCCCTGGTAGTCGTGCTCGCCAAGGCGCTCGTTGGCGTTTTTGAACTGCATGACCCTGACGGTCGCCTCCTGCTCGGGAGTGATGTTGGTCTGTATCTTGGCGCCGTAGGTTTTCTCGGCGAATGCCGCGATCTCCTTCGAGAGGTCGCCGGCCTTGGACGCCCAGGTCGACTGCGGATACTTGATGAACACATTTATGGCGTGGTTGTAAGCGCCGCCCTTGTTGCGCTTGCCGTTCTTCATCTTTTCGCCGAACATGAGGCTCTTGATGCGCTCGTCGTCCCGTTTCGGCTTTTTAGCCTCGGCCAGGGCCTCGTTCCAGAGCATTTCGGCCAGCATGAAGCGGCACTGCGGCATCGGCGACTGCCTCAGCAGGCCGAGCCGTCCGTCGGGGTCGTACTCTTCTATCGACTTGTGCAGCTCCGCCAGCTGATCCATGTAGTCGTCGATCGTGCCCTGTGCCTTGGCCACGCTGCCCTTGAGCAGTTCGTAGTGGGCCTTCATGGCGATCGCGCGGCCGAAATAGACCGGGCGGCCCTGCTCCCAGAGCAGCTGGTCGATGAGTTTCTTGGCGGACTCGAGGAAGGCCCCGCGCTCCTTGGGCTTCGCCTCCGACGCCAGACGCAGATATATCTCGGAGGCTTCGCACGCGACGTTGCACCATATGTTCGCGTCCTCGTCGTTGCGCTTCTTGTCGAGCATGCCCAGAAGAAAGACGTAGTTGTCGGCCGCCTCTTTGAACCGCTTGCTGCCGAGCAGAATCTGGCCCCACTGGTAGCGGGCCTGCCGGGTGAAGTTGACGAGATCCTTCGACGGCTTCTGGTTGTTCTTGAAGAACTCCTCGTATATCTTCTTGCACTCTTCCTTGCGGTTGTGCGCGAAATGGTTGTTGGCGACCTCGAGTCTCGCCGCCCAGTACTTGGAGCTCTTTCTGTCGGGCAGCGCGGCTATCTTGGCCTCGGCCTCCTCGAACTTGCCGAGGGAGAGCATCCCCCTTATCTCGATCGCGAAGAACGCCGCCTCTGACTCGGGCCACTTCTTCTTCGTGGCCGCGATGACGGGCTCGGCGAAGTCCGGAAAGCCGAACTCTATGAGCGCCTCCACATAGCTGATTTCCGCATTGAGCGCCTCGTCGGCCTCTTTCGCGGCCGGAGCCGCCTCCACCGTCTCCTGTGCGAACGCGCGCGGCACCGTCGCGAACGACAGCGCACATGCCGCACAGCCTAGTATCGTAGTTGCCTTGCTACTCATGATGTTGTTATTATACTCTATGCCGCCGGAATGCGCAAGGGGAAAATTAAACGAAAAACAATTCGCAACAGTGGCGGAAGGTGAGGGATTCGAACCCCCGGACCCTTTCGAGTCAACGGTTTTCAAGACCGCCGCGTTCAACCACTCCGCCAACCTTCCATGAAAACGGCGCATATTATAGCATACTTGACGCTCGCGGTCTAGTGGGGGCTAAAGTTCAGCCCACGTGTTTCCGGAGGCGTTAGAGCGCAAAGCCGCCTCGACGAAGCGCATTGTGCGCAATCCCTCGCGCGGGCCCGGAAAGTCGTGCGCGCGCCTGTCGCGGACCGCCGCGCAAAACTCCGAATAGATGTTCGCGAACGCCTCGATAAACCCCTCGTGGTGCCCCGCGGGTATGCGCGAACACCGTTCGGCCCGCTCCGACGTGCCGGCCATGTACGGCGCCCTGCGCTTGTAGGTGCGCTCTGGTTCGAAGGGGTATTTGACCGAAAGGTAGTTCGGCGATTCCTGGTTCCAGAAGAGCGAAGCCTTGTCGCCGTAGACCCTAAGGCGCACTCCGTTCTCTTCGCCGGTCGCCACCTTCGAGACGACCATCGACGCTTTCGCGCCGCCTTCGAAGCGCATGAGAATCGACGCGTCGTCGTCCAGCCTGTTTCCCGGCGCGAACGAGGAGAGGTCGGCGAGAAGCGAACGCGTTTCCAGGCCGGTGACGTATTCGAGAAGATGGAAGCCGTGCACGCCTATGTCTGCGACGACGCAGCTCGGCCCCGAGCGCGAAGGGTCCATCTTCCAAGCGTTGCGTCTGTCGAGCGGCTTGGTGAAATCGATCTTGCGAAAGCTGCCTTGCTGGTACTCGAGCACCGCCTTGCAAACAGCACCAAGCTCGCCCTTCGCCACGAGATCCCGCGCGAGCTTGACCATCGGGAAGCCGGAATACGTGAACGGAACGGCGAGAATGCGGCCGGTGCCGGCGGCAGTCTTCGCGAGATCCTCCGCCTCGGCCGGCGAAAGAGAAAGCGGCTTTTCGCACATCACGTCGAAGCCGGCGAGAAGCGCGGCCTTCGCGATTTCGAAATGCGAGTCGTTCGGCGTGCATACCGCTATGAAGTCGGCCCTTCCGCGGACGCGAGCGAGCATCGCGCGCCAGTCGTCGGCGTGGGAGTAGCACCCGTCCACGAGGTCCGCGAGGTCGTCCATCCTTATCGCCATGCGGTGGACGGGACCTATGAACGACCTCGGGCCGCCGCCGACCATCGCGTATCTGAGGCGGTCCATCACATTCTCCCCGAAAGAGCGTCTATGAGATCGCAGAGCCTCTTGTAGGCCACGTCGAGTTCGTCGTTCGTCACTTTGTACATGTACTCGCCGGCGCGGGAGATCTCGCCTTCGGCGTTCGCCATGCGGCGCTCTATCGTCGCCGGACTGTCGGTGCCGCGCCCGACGAGGCGCGCGCGAAGCTCGTCGATCGAAGGCGGCAGTATGAAAATGTCGACGTACCCTATCTTGAGGGGATCGGTGTTGGGGAGCGAACGGACGTATTCGCGCACCTTCGCAGCGCCCTGGACGTCGATGTCGAGAATCATCGAATTGCCCTCGCCGAGCACTTCTTCGATCGGCGCGCGCAACGTCCCGTAGTAGTTGCCGTGCACCTTGGCGTGCTCTATGAACGCGTTCTCGGCGAGCAACTCTTCGAACCTCTCGGTCGTAAGAAAATGGTAGTCGAGGCCGTCCTCTTCGTCGCCGCGCGGTTCGCGGGTCGTGCAGCTTATTGAATAGACGATGTCGTGGTACTCCTGGAGGAGCATGTCTATAAGAGTGGACTTGCCGCACCCGCTCGGCGCGGACATCACGATGAACAGCGGTTTTGTCTTTTTATTGTTCATGCTCGCAGTATGCCCAGTTCGTATGCCTTGCCGACCGCCGACGTCGAGTTCGGACAGCCGAGCTTGTTCATTATGCCCTTGAGATGGGTCTTTACGGATTCGGGACCAATGCCGAGGCTCGCGGCGATCTGCTCGCGCTGCTTGCCCTGCGCGACCAGCCTGAGCACGTCCATCTCGCGGGCGGTCAGCATGGAAGGAGCCGCCTGGAACTCCTCGTGCGCGAAGTACGCGGGATCGGCCGCGACGCGGCGTATCGCCTCAGAGAGTCTGTCCAGATTGACGTCCTTCGGCAGGTAGCCGCTCGCGCCCGCCGCCTTCGCGCGGGCCTCTTCGTCCTTGAGCGGCATGCCGGCCAGCAGCACGACGCGCGTTTCGGGGACGAGCCGCCTCAAGTGTTCGAGCATCGCGAAGCCGTCCATGCGCGGCATTCTGACGTCGCTCAAGACGACGTCCGGCCGCGCTTTGGGGACGACGGTCAGAGCCTCTTCGCCGTTGGACGCGACAGCCGCGACGTCGAACCCATCCTCGCTCTCGAGCATGGCCTCCAGCCCCTCGCGGACCATCGGGTGGTCGTCGACTATCACGATCGACGTCAATTCTTCAACTCCTCGTATCTCTTGCCGTTGAAGGTCACGTCTTTGCCTTCGCACAGCCACTCCGTGAGGTCGCGCAGTTCGTTCTTGCTCATGCCGCTTCTCGGCCAGCGTATCTTGTCGGTGTGTCCGTCGGCGAAGACAACGTGAGCCTCGATGTCGTTCTTGTGCTTGTGGTTGAAGCCTATCGACTCGCCGCCGTCGCCCGCCCTGTACTGCAGGGTGCAGTCGTTCTCGGTGCCGGCGCCCTGCGAGAAGTTCGGCGTCTCGCCGGTATAATCCTCCCACTGCATCTCGGCGAACAGGAGTATCTTGTCCGCGCGCGGCACGGTGTCGACCCTGACGCCCCAGTACCAGGTGCTCTTGAAGTCGCTGCCTTTCGATTCGTCGAAGCCGAAATAGCTGTTCATCACATAGCTCCAGTTCGGCGGCGTGCGCTTGAGCTTCTGGCACCTGAGGTGGCTCGGGCATACGTACGCGGTCTCTTTCTGTATGTACCGCCAGAGCGCGCCGTTCGTGATGCAGTAGTCGCGCGCCGTCACGTCCTGGTTGTACGCCGACGTGAACCAGCCGTAGTTCGCTATGTGCGACTGCGGGCCGCTCTTGTAGGCGCTCTGCGAGTTCCAGCTTATCCAGCCGGGCATCTCGTTGTAGCGCTCGACGACGTTCTGCATTCCGCGCGAATCGTCGATTCCCATGCGCTCGACGGATCCCGCGAGCGGATAGTGTTCGTAGTCGCGTCCGTATGACTGCGCGGCGGTCGCGAGCTGCTTCAGGTTGGCGAGGCACCTCGAGGCGCGGGCCGACTCGGTCCCGCCCCAGAAGTATGTGACCAGCGCCGTCATCAGCATCGCGATGATGGCTATTACAACGAGAAGTTCGACCAGTGTGAATGCTTTTTTCATGGTTTATTCGAATTGTCTGTAGAACAGTATGCGTGTCTGGTGGGGGAACGTGTCTTCCTTGGACGGGGCCGGATCGCGCCACACGAGCGCCACCGCCTTGCCGCTCAGCTGCGGCGGGAGCTGCCCGGCGCTGCCGCCGCCCATCATCATGGGTTCGGCCCTGACGAAGACGAGGAAGAGCTGCTGCTTGGCGGCGAAGCAGTCGCGCCAGTAGCCGTAGAGGAACTTTCTGTCGACGTTCCATAGATCGTCTGTCTCGTCCCTCAGGTTTACGCCGCAGAAGCTCGTGTCGTTGCCGCGCCAGTCGAGGTCGTCCCACGCGTCCTCCCATACGTCCGCGTCGGCGTCGGCCCCCGCGTTGCCAGCGACGGCCCTTACGGAGTTCATGAAGTTGACGGCTATATCCTGCAGATCCTGCCAGGCGAACTTCGCGCCCTGCGAGTATTCGTTCAGCGCGTACTTCTTGTTGTAGTCGGACGCCTTCATGCCGGCGTAGTCCTCTGCACCTTCGACGACGTTTGTCGAAGCGCGCTTCCAGTCCATCGGCGTGTTCGCGAAGGCCGCCATGAGAACGTTGCGCGAGTCCGAGTACGGGCATATCTTGTAGCCGGTCCCTTCGCTCGTCCAGGGCAGTTCGTAGAACGCGTCCGCGCCCTTCTGCGTGAACGGCGTGTAGGTGTTCCACATGAAATCGTTGTTTACGCACGCGCCGAAACTCTCGGGGAACGACGCGAGGCTCACGCCTTCGAGAGTCTGCATGTTGCCGATCGTCACGTCGTTGCCGACCGTCCGAAGGTCGGTGAACGCCGGCAGGAACGCGAGCTCGTACTTGCTCTGCATGTACCCCGAGTCGCTCGTCGCCATGAATATGTCGCCTTCGCGGATTCCGTCGGCGCAGTGGTTGTTCTGTATCCAGACGTTTTTCGAGATGTCCTCTTCGTCGCACTGGAACCACTGCTCTGGAGCGTGGTTGAACCGCGGGTCGGCGACGAGGACCGCGGACTTGCCCTTGCTGCCGGCGACGAGTTTGACCTCCTTGCCGCCGCCGACCAGTTCGTCGAGTCCCGTTATCGAGAACGGGAAGGTGACGCCCGTGTCGAAGCGCATGAGCGGGAAGT